>NZ_JBJLSF010000023.1:0-52178 GCF_050871885.1 Kineococcus aridisoli
CCGCACCGCGCGCGGTGCGGGGCCCTGCTGCGCGCGGTGCGCCTCAGGCCGAGGCGAAGACCACGCTGACGTTGTGGCCGCCGAAGCCGAACGCGTTGTTCAGCCCGACCAGACGGCCCTGACCCGGCAGCGGCCGCGGGTCCTTGCGGACCACGTCGAGGCTGACCTCGGGGTCGATGTCGTCGACGTTGATGGTCGGCGGGGCCATGCGGTCGCGCAGCGCCAGCATCGTGAAGATGCTCTCGACCGCGCCGGCCGCACCCAGCAGGTGCCCCGTCATGGACTTCGTGGCCGAGACCGCGATGCCGTCGACCGCGTCGCCCAGCGCCAGCCGCAGCCCCTTGTCCTCGGCGACGTCGCCGACCGGGGTCGACGTGGCGTGCGCGTTGACGTGGGTCAGGTCCGAGGGCTGCAGGCCGGCCTGCCGCAGCGCGTCGCCGATGGCCCGGGCGACCCCGGCGCCCTCCGGCTCCGGGGCGGCGACGTGGTGGGCGTCGGCCGACAGCCCGGCGGCCAGCAGCTCGGCGTGGACGCGGGCGCCGCGCGCGCGGGCGTGCTCCTCCGCCTCCAGGACGACGATGCCGGCGCCCTCGCCCAGGACGAAGCCGTCGCGGGCGGTGTCGAAGGGCCGCGAGGCGCGCTCGGGGTCCTCGTTGCGCCGCGACAGGGCGTGCATCGAGGCGAAGCTGGCGATGGGCAGCGGGTGGATGGCCGCCTCGGTGCCGCCGGCGATGACCATGTCGGCCCGCCCGCTGCGGATGAGGTCGAAGCCGTAGGCGAGGGCCTCCGCGCCGGAGGCGCACGCGCTGACCGGGGTGTGCGCCCCGGCGCGGGCGCCGAACTCCAGGCTGATGGACGCCGTCGGGCCGTTGGCCATGAGCATGGGCACGGTGAGCGGCAGGACGCGGCGGGCGCCCTTCTCGCGCAGCGTGTCGTAGGCGCTCATGAGGGTCCAGATCCCGCCGATGCCGGTGGCCACGACCGAGGCCAGGCGCAGCGGGTCGACCTCGGGGGTGCCCGCGTCGGCCCAGGCCTCGCGGGCCGCGATGACCGCGAACTGCTGCGAGGGGTCCAGCCGCTTGACCTCGCGCCGGTCCAGGACCGTGTCGGCCCGGACGGCGGCCTGCGCGGCGAAGGTCACCGGCAGCTCGTGCTCGTGGATCCAGTCGTCGGTGATGGGGCGCGCGCCGGAGCGCCCGGCGAGCGCGGCCTCCCAGGACGACCGGACGTCACCGCCGATCGGGGTCGTCGCTCCCATCCCGGTGACGACGACGCGGCGCGACGTTCCCGTCGTGGTCATGGTCATGGTCGGTCAGCTCCTTCTCGAGCTCTGACGGCGAACTGCGGGGTCGTGCGGTGGCGCTGGGTGCGGCCGGCCCGCGGGGAGCGGGCCGGCCGGTGGTGCGTCCTCAGCCCTGCGCCTGGGAGATGTAGGCGACGGCGTCGCCGACGGTGCGCAGGTTCTTGACGTCCTCGTCGGGGATGCGGACGCCGAACTTCTCCTCGGCGTTCACGACGATGGTCATCATCGACAGCGAGTCGATGTCCAGGTCGTCCGTGAAGGACTTGTCGGCCTGGACGCTGTCGGTGGGCAGGCCCGTCTCCTCGTTGACGATCTCCGCGAGACCGCTGAGGATCTCCTGCTCACTGGCCATGCGTTGCTCCTCCATCTGGTGGGTGACCGGGTCGGCCACCGCATGCGACCTGGGCGCGGCGTGCGACCCAGGGGATCCAAGGGCCCCGGTCAGGGCAGCCGCACGACCTGCGCGGCGTAGGACAGGCCGGCGCCGTAGCCGATGAGCAGCGCGAGACCGCCCGAGGGGGCGTGGCCGTCGGCCATCGCGCGCTCCATCGCCAGCGGCACGGAGGCGGCGGAGGTGTTGCCCATGTCGACGATGTCGCGGGCGACGTGGACCTTCTCGGGCAGGCCCAGCTGCTTGACCATCGCGTCGATGATGCGCGCGTTGGCCTGGTGCGGCACGAACACGTCGATGTCCTCGGCGGTGACGCCGGCCGCGTCGAGGGCGGCCTGGGCGACGGGGGCCATCTGCCAGACGGCCCAGCGGAAGACCGACTGGCCCTGCTGCTCCAGGTACGGCCAGCGCTCGCCGCCCTGCGCGGGCACCTGCGCGGCCTCGGGAGCGGCCTCGGGCGCCTCGGCGGCCATCGCCGCCTCCGCGGCCACGACCTGCCCGGTGCCGGCGCGCAGGTCCAGCCAGGAGAACTTGGACTTGATGGCGTCGGCCTGGCCGCCGTCCGAGCCCCACACGGTGGGGCCGATGCCGACCTCGTCGGAGGCGCCGACGACGGCCGCCCCCGCTCCGTCGGCGAACAGGAACGCGGTGGAGCGGTCGTGCTTGTCGGTGAAGTCCGACAGCTTGTCGACCCCCACGACGAGGACGTTGCGGGCGGTGCCGCCGCGCACGAGGTCCGCGGCCAGGGCGATGCCGTGGCAGAAGCCGGCGCAGCCGGCGGAGATGTCGAAGGCGGCGGCCGGGGTGGCGCCCAGGCGGTGCGCGAGCACCGCGGCGGCCGCCGGGGTCTGGTAGGGGTGCGACACGGTCGCCAGCACGACGGCGTCCACGTCCGAGCCGGTCAGCCCGGCCGCGGCGAGCGCCTTGGCGGCCGCGTCCTCGCTCATGTCGACGACCGACACCTCCGGCGCGGCCCAGCGGCGGGTCCTGATGCCGGTGCGCTGCTGGATCCACTCGTCGGAGGAGTCGATCCAGGTGCACACCTCCTCGTTGTCGATGACGCGCGGCGGCCGGTGGGCGCCGACGCCGAGGATGCGGGCCTCGCGGGTGGGGGCCGAGGTCAGTGCGGTCACAGGGCGGCCTCCGCGGGGGTCGTCGTCGAGGGGGTGGTGGTCGGGGTGGAGGCGGCGCCCGCGGGGCCGGCGGCCGGGGACGTCGCGCCCCCGTGCTCGGCGATCATCGTGCGCGCCCGCTCGAGGTCGTCCGGGGTCTTGAGGGCGAGGACCTCCACGCCCTTGAGCTGGCGCTTGGCCAGGTTCGTCAGCGTCCCGGCGGGCGGGACCTCGATGAGGGCGCTCACGCCCAGGCGGGCGAAGGTCTCGGTGACGAGGTCCCAGCGCACGGGGCGGGAGACCTGGGCGACCAGGCGCTGCAGGAACAGCGCGCCGTCGGTGACCAGCTCGCCGTCGGCGTTCGCCGCGATCGGCGCGGAGGCGGTGCCGGGCTCCAGGCCCGCCGCGAGCGCCCGCAGGGTGCCGACGGCCGGGGCCATGTGCTCGGTGTGGAAGGCGCCGGCGACCTGCAGCGGGACCACGCGGGCCTTGGCGGGCGGCTCGGCGGCCAGCGCGGCGAGGGCCTCCAGCGTGCCGGCGGCGACCACCTGACCGCCGCCGTTGGCGTTGGCCGGGGTGAGCCCGTGCCGGGCCAGCGCCGCGGCGACCTCCTCGGGGTCGCCGCCGAGGACGGCGCTCATGCCGGTGGGCAGGGCGGCGGCGGCCGCGGCCATGCCCCGGCCGCGCTCGCGCACGAGCACCAGGGCCTGCTCCGGGCTCAGCGCTCCCGTGGCGGCAGCGGCGGTGAGCTCACCGACCGAGTGCCCGGCGACCGCGCCGGCGGTGCGGCCCAGGTCGGCGGGGGAGGCGACGAGCTCGCGCAGGCCGAGCAGGCCGGCCGCCACGATGAGCGGCTGGGCGACGGCGGTGTCCCGCAGCGTCTCGGCGTCGGAGACGGTGCCGTGGGCGAGCAGGTCGTCCCCGACCACGGCCGAGGCCCAGCGCAGGCGGTCGGCGGCTCCGGGCAGTTCCAGCCACGGCGCGAGGAACCCCGGTGACTGCGAACCCTGGCCGGGGAAGACGAAGACGAGCACGCAGGTCAGCCTCTCCCGCGCGGGTGCCCGCAGGCGGTCACGACGCTCACCGACTTTGGCGGGCTGCCTTGTAGGGATCCTCCAAGTGACCGGCAGGTGAGCGTCCGGTACCACGAGCGCATCGTGACCAGTGCACGACGCAGCGTCAGACCGGTCCGCTGCCGCCACCGGCGCCGCCAGCGGCGCCCCCGCCGGTGCCCCCACCCGCGCGCGCACCGGCGCGCTGGTCGGGACGTCCCGCGGCGGGCACCTGCGCCAGGCGCCCCAGCGCCAGGGCCGTCTGCAGCACGAAGCGCTCGCGCGGCGCCGTGGGCGTCCACCCGCAGACCTCGGCCACCCGCCGCAGCCGGTAGCGCACGGTGTTGGCGTGCACGAAGAGCGAACGGGCGCAGGCCTCCAGCGAGCCGCCGTTCTCCAGGTAGGCGGTGAGGGTCTCCAGCAGCGACCCGCCCGCCTCGAGCAGGGGCGCGTAGGCGCGGTCGACCAGCGCCCGCCGGGCGGTGGCGTCGCCGGACAGCGCGCGCTCGGGCAGCAGGTCGTCGGCGAGCACCGGTCGCGGCGCCTCCGGCCACGCCCGGGCGGCCACCACCCCCGCCAGCGCCGCGCGCGCCGAGCGGGCGGCCACCGGCAGGCTGGCCACCGTGGGACCCACCACGACCGGCCCGGGACCGAACTCGCCGGCCGCCAGCCGCGCCGCGGTCGCCGCGACGTCGAGGTCGCCGGAGAGCACGACGACCAGCCGGTCGCCCTGCACCCCCACCAGCGCCTCGCCGCCGGCCTCGCGCGCCGTCGTGCGCACCCGGGCCACCACGCCCGCGGAGGTCTGCTCGCTGGAGGGGCCGATGACGACGGTGGTCGCCGCGTCGAGCGTCCAGCCCAGCGCCGCGGCCCGGGAGGCGATGGTGTCCTCGCCGTCGCCGCGCAGGACGGCGTCGACCACCAGGGCCTCCAGGCGCGCGTCCCACGCGCCGCGGGTCTCCGCCGCCCGCGCGTAGACGGCCGCCGCCGCGAAGGCCACCTCGCGCGAGTAGCGCAGCAGCGCCTCGCGCGCGATGACCTGCTCCTCGGGGTGCCCGTCGCCGACGACGGCGTCCAGGCCCTCCTCCACCACGGTGATGGCGATGCGGACCAGCTCCACCGTCTGCTGCAGGGTCACCGAGCGCATCAGCTCGCGCGGGGCCGTGCCGAAGACGGCCGTGCCCGCCAGGACGTCGGGGTCCGGCTCGCTCAGCCAGCGCAGGAAGTCGCCGAAGCCGGCCTGCGCGACGAGGTTGACCCAGGACCGCTCGTCGGCGGGCAGCCGCCCGTACCAGGGCAGCGCCGCGTCCATCCGCGCCACGATCGCCGAGGCGAAGGAGCCGGCCGCCGCCTCCAGGCGTCTCACCGTCTGCTCGGACAGCTCGGAGCGGACGCAGGGCACGGGTGCGAGCCTAGGGCGCGCACCGCGCGCGGCGGTGCGCGCCGGGCCCGCGAGCGGCGCGGAACGGGCCGCGTCCGCCCGCCTGGGCTAGGGTCGGCCGCGGGTGCCGAACCCCCGGACACCACGGAAGGGGACCCATGGGACTGCTCGACCGGTGGCGCAAGCCGTCCGCCGAAGCCCCCGCGACCCGGCCACCGGGACGTCGGCTGGCCCGCCGGACCCGGCGCCGCGAGACCCCCGCGGTCGGGGAGGCGCAGCTGCGCGAGCAGCTGCGCGAGGACCCCAACGACGAGGCGGCGTTCACCACCCTCGCCGAGCTGGTGCGCACGCGCGCCGCCGAGGCGCACGAGGAGCAGGTCGCCCCCGCGGGCCCGCCGGACCCCGAGGAGGTGCGCCGCGCCGCCGACAACGCGGTCTGGGCGCTGGCCGAGGAGCTGGCGCAGAGCCCGAGGGCCTGGCGGCCCCTGCTGGTGCTCGGCCAGCTGTCGCTGACCGACGACCGCGAGGCGGCGCTGCGCCGGCTGTCCATCGCCGCCGAGCGCGACCCCAGCGGCACCGCGCTGGCCCGCGCGCTGCACGTGCTGCGCGACGCGGGCATGAACGACGAGGCGCTGAGCCTGGGCGTGGGGCACTGGCGGCCCCGCGAGCACGACGTCGAGGCGGGCCGGCACCTGGTGGCCGCCGCCATCGACGCCGGCCGGCTGGCCGAGGCGCGCCGCCACCTGAAGGCGCTGGCCGACCACCCCGACACCGGGCGGGTCGCCCAGCTGCGCTCCGAGCTCGAGGACGCCATCGCCCGGGCGGACCGCAACCGGCGCTGAGGCCCGCGGCGGGCACCGCCCGCCGGGTCCGGGCGGTGCGTGCGCCCCCTGTCCACGACGCGCAGCGGCCGCTGCCCGGAGGACCTCCTCCGGGCAGCGGCCGCTCGCGCGTCTCAGGGGCGCTCGCGCGTCTCAGGGGCGCTCGCGCGCCCGGGCGGTCAGGACTCCCCGCCGGCGTTCCCGCTGCGGCCGGCGCGGACGTCGTGCAGCTGGTACTTCTCGATCGCCTGGCCCGGCGCCCGCCAGTCGACCTCGCCGCGGCGGGCGAGCATCTCCAGCGCGCGCACCACGACCGACGGGCCGTCGATGTGGAAGTACCGCCGCGCGGCGGCGCGGGTGTCGGAGATGCCGAACCCGTCGGCACCCAGCGAGGCGAACTCGCCCGGCACCCACGGCTGGATCTGGTCGGGGACCGCGCGCATCCAGTCGCTCACCGCGACCACGGGGCCCGGGGCCTCCTTGAGCTTCTGCGTCACGAACGGCACCCGCGACTCGTCGCCGGGGTTGAGGAAGGCGTGCTCGTCGCAGGCCAGCCCGTCGCGGCGCAGCTCGTTCCAGCTCGTGACCGACCACACGTCGGCGACGACGCCGAAGTCCTCCTTGAGCAGCGCCTGCGCCTCCAGCGCCCACGCCACCCCGACGCCCGAGGCGAGCAGCTGGGTGCGCGGGCCGTCGCCCTCGCCGACGGAGACGCGGTGCATGCCGCGCACGATCCCCTCGACGTCGACGTCCGCCGGCTCGGCCGGGTGGACCATCGGCTCGTTGTAGACCGTCAGGTAGTACATGACGTTCTCGGGGTCCTCGCCGTACATCCGGCGCAGGCCGTCCTTGACGATGTGCCCGATCTCGTAGGCGTACGCCGGGTCGTAGGAGACGACCGCGGGGTTGGTGGAGGCCAGCAGCAGCGAGTGCCCGTCGCCGTGCTGCAGCCCCTCGCCGGTCAGCGTGGTCCGCCCGGCGGTGGCGCCGATGAGGAAGCCGCGCGACATCGTGTCGGCCGCCGCCCACAGGTTGTCGCCCGTGCGCTGGAAGCCGAACATCGAGTAGAAGACGTAGACCGGCACCATCGGCTCGCCGTGCGTGGCGTAGGAGGAGCCGGCCGCGGTGAAGGCCGACAGGGCCCCGCCCTCGTTGATGCCCACGTGCAGGATCTGCCCCTGCTCGGACTCCTTGTAGGCCAGCATCAGCTCGCGGTCCACGGACGTGTACTGCTGCCCGTGCGGGTTGTAGATCTTGATCGTCGGGAACAGCGAGTCCATGCCGAACGTGCGGGCCTCGTCGGGGATGATCGGCACGACGCGCTTGCCGAACTCCTTGTCGCGCATGAGGTCCTTGAGCAGGCGGACGAACGCCATCGTCGTGGCGATCTCCTGCTTGCCCGACCCCTTCGCGGCGACCTTGTACGCGTCCTCGGCCGGCAGGTGCAGCGGCGCGTGCTGCACGCGGCGCTGCGGGACGGGCCCGCCGAGGTCGGCGCGGCGCTTGCGCAGGTACTGGATGGCCTCGTCGCCGTCACCGGGGTGGTAGTACGGCGGGCGGTAGGGGTCCGCCTCGAGCTGCTCGTCGCTGATCGGGATGCGCAGCGAGTCGCGCAGGAGCTTGAGGTCCTCCAGCGTCAGCTTCTTCATCTGGTGGGTCGCGTTGCGCCCGGCGAAGTGCGGCCCCAGGCCGTAGCCCTTGATCGTCTTGGCGAGGATCACCGTCGGCTGGCCGGTGTGGTTGACCGCCGCCTGGTAGGCCGCGAAGACCTTGCGGTAGTCGTGGCCGCCGCGCTTGAGGTTCCAGATGTCCTCGTCGCTCATGCTCTCGACGAGCTTGGCCGTGCGCGGGTCGCGGCCGAAGAAGTTCTCCCGGACGAAGCCGCCGTTCTCGGCCTTGAACGTCTGGTAGTCCCCGTCGGGGGTGGCGTTCATGAGGTTCACCAGGGCGCCCTGGGAGTCGGCGGCCAGCAGGGTGTCCCACTCGCGGCCCCACAGGACCTTGATGACGTTCCAGCCGGCGCCGCGGAAGAACGCCTCGAGCTCCTGGACGATCTTGCCGTTGCCGCGCACCGGGCCGTCGAGGCGCTGCAGGTTGCAGTTGACGACGAAGGTGAGGTTGTCGAGCTCCTCGTAGGCCGCCAGCTGCGCGAACCCGCGCGACTCCGGCTCGTCCATCTCGCCGTCGCCCAGGTAGGCCCAGACGTGCTGCTGCGAGGTGTCCTTGATGCCGCGGTTGTGCAGGTACTTGTTGAACTGCGCCTGGTAGATCGCGTTCGCCGGGCCCAGGCCCATCGAGACGGTCGGGAACTCCCAGAAGTCCGGCATCAGGCGCGGGTGCGGGTACGAGGACAGCCCGTCGGGCGCCGCGGAGACCTCCTGGCGGAAGCCGTCCAGCTGGTCGGCGCTCAGCCGGCCCTCGAGGAAGGCGCGCGCGTACACGCCGGGGGAGGCGTGGCCCTGGATGAAGACCTGGTCACCGCCGCCGGCGTGGTCCTTGCCGCGGAAGAAGTGGTTGAAGCCCACCTCGTACAGCGTCGCCGAGGAGGCGTAGGTGGAGATGTGGCCGCCGACGCCGATGCCGGGGCGCTGGGCGCGGTGCACCATGACCGCGGCGTTCCAGCGGATCCACGCGCGGTAGCGGCGCTCGACCTCCTCGTCGCCGGGGAACCACGGCTCGGCCTCCGGGCCGATCGTGTTGATGTAGTCGGTCGCGGTCAGGCTCGGGACGCCGACCTGCTGCTCGCGGGCGCGCTGCAGCAGCTGCAGCATCAGGTAGCGGGCACGCGTCTTGCCGCGCTCGTCGACCACGCCGTCCAGGGAGGCCAGCCACTCGGCCGTCTCCTCCGGGTCGATGTCGGGCAACTGCGAGGGCAGGCCGTTGAGGATGGGGCCCTTGCCGGCGGGGCCGTTCCCCGCGTCGTCGCGTCTGGCCACGGTGGTGGTCCTCCCGCTGTCGTCGAGGGCCCGCGGTCAGCGGGCCCCGCTCAGTGATGGCCTTCAGGTTAGGACCGCGCGCCGACAGGCACCCACCCCGGTGGGTCCGGAGCCTCCTGCAGGCCCCTCCCGCCGCCCTCCTCGAGCACGAGGCGGTGCTCGCCGGCGTAGGCGTTGGCGCGCGGGGGGCGCACGAACCCCAGCAGCGTCATGCCGCTGGCCCGCGCCAGCGACACCGCCAGCGAGGAGGGTGCGGAGACCGCGGCCAGGACGGGGACGCCGGCCATGGCCGCCTTCTGCACGAGCTCGAAGGAGGCGCGGCCGGAGACGACGAGCACGCTGCCGCGCAGCGGCAGCAGCCCCTCGCGCAGCCCCCAGCCGACGACCTTGTCGACGGCGTTGTGGCGCCCGACGTCCTCGCGCAGGCAGCGCAGCGTGCCGTCGGGGTCGAACAGCCCCGCGGCGTGCAGGCCGCCGGTGCGCTCGAAGGCGGCCTGGGCCGCGCGCAGGGCGTCGGGCATCCGGGCCAGCACCGCGGCGGGCAGCCGGACGTCGTCCTCGTGCAGCGGGGCGGGCACGCGGGCGAGGACGTCGTCCACGCTCGCCGAGCCGCACACCCCGCACGCGGAGGTCGTGGTGAACGGCCGGGCGACGCGCTCGCCGGCCAGCCGGCTGCCGGGGCGCGGGGCCACCTGCAGCAGGTTGTAGGTCGGCTCCCCGTCGGGGCCGACGTCGGTGCAGTGCCGCATCGCGACGACGTCGTCGGCGCTGGTCAGCAGCCCCTCGGCGTGCAGGAAGCCCAGGGCCAGCTCGACGTCGTCGCCGGGCGTGCGCATGGTGACCGTGAGCGGTTCGCCCGCCACCTCGATCTGCAGGGGCTCCTCCACCGCCAGGGTGTCCACCCGCGTGCCGGAGGTGCCGAGCTCGAGGTCGAGGCGGCTGGTGCGCGAGCGGATGGTGAGCCTTCCCACGCCCCCACCCTGCCACCGTCCGGCCGGCGGCGCAGCGGCGGGCGCCGGGTCCCGCCCGCGCCCGGGCCGGCCGCGCGCAGGGCCCCTGCGGAGCCCGTGCGGACCTCGTGCGGACCCCGTGCGCGGGTGCCGTGACCACCTCGTGATCCACTGCGGGTGGCCTCTCGTCTTGCGCCCGGGGTGGTGTCTCCGGTGCACTAGGGGGTCACGAGCCGACGCAGCTCCCCGCCGCACCCCGGCGGGAGGCCGCCAGCCGGCTCGGGATGCACGCGCGGACGGACAGGAGACCCCGCCACGGAGCGGGGCTGGAGGAAGGCAGGACAGCACGTGGGCGCGACCGCGGACCCTGCAGCCGATGTGGCTGCAGTGGCCAAGATGGGTTTCAAGCCCGGGCAACTCGTCCAGGAGTACGGCTGGGACGACCAGGTCGACGAGGCCTTCCGGGAGGCCGTCGAGGACCTGGTGGGCTCGGAGCTGCTCGACGAGGACGCCGACGACGTCCCCGACGTCGTGCTGTGCTGGTTCCGCGAGGACGACGGCGACCTCGTCGACGCCCTCGTCGACGCCATCACCAACCTCGCCGACGGCGGTGTGGTCTGGCTGCTGACGCCCAAGAAGGGCCGCCCCGGGCACGTGACGGCCGCCGAGATCGACGAGGCGGCACCGACCGCCGGCCTGCACGCCACGAGCAGCGTCAGCGCGTGCGCGAACTGGGCCGGCACCCGGATGACGACGCCGAAGAACGGCCGGCGCTGAGGCCCTTCCCGGTCCCCGACGCGGTCGTCGCCGACCAGCACGGGGACCGGCTGCCCCTGCAGGAGCTGTGGGGGCAGGGCCCGGCCCTGCTCGTGCTCGTGCCGGCGGCCTTCTCCACCCACTGCACCGCCGAGCTGGGCGCCCTCGCCTTCGACGTCGACCGCTTCGACGACGCGGGCGTCCAGCTCGCCGCGCTCTCCTGCGACCCGGTGCCCGCGCTGCGGGCCTGGGGCGAGGACCGCGGCTACCCGTTCCCGCTGCTCAGCGACTTCTGGCCGCACGGGCACGTGGCGCGATCCCTCGACGCCTTCGACGAGGACCTGGGCACGGCGCAGCGGCTGTCGCTGCTCGTGGTCGACGGCGCGGTCCGCTGGGAGCTGCGGGGCGAGCACGGGCGGGCGCGCTCGCTGCGGGCGCACCTGGAGGCGCTGCAGGCGCTGGGCTGAGCGCCCAGCGCCGCGCGGGGTGGGCCCGGCCGGGCTCGAACCGACGACACCCGCGGTGTAAGCGCGGTGCTCTACCCACTGAGCTACAGGCCCCGTCCGCCCACCGTAGCGGCGGCGGCGGCCACTAGTGTCGCCCCGTGACCCCCCCGGCAGCCGACGCCCCCGCCCTGCGCCAGGTGACCGCGGCCCTGGAGGCGATGCACCCGCTGGAGTGGGCGCAGCCCTGGGACGCGGTCGGGCTGGTCTGCGGCGACCCCGACGCCCCCGTGCGCCGCGTGCACCTCGCCGTCGACCCCGTCGAGGAGGTCGTCGAGGAGGCGCTCGCCGCGGGCGCCGACCTGCTCGTCACCCACCACCCGCTGTTCCTGCGCGGGGTGCACTCGGTGGCCGCCACGACGTTCAAGGGCCGCGTCGTGCACCGGCTGGTGCGTGCCGGGTGCGCGCTCTACGTGGCGCACACCAACGCCGACGCCGGCGGCCCGGGCGTGTCCGACGCCCTCGCGCGCGTGCTCGACCTCGACGACCTGCAGCCGCTGCAGCCGCTGGAGGCGCTGCCGGGCCGTCCCGACCTCGGGATCGGGCGCGTCGGGCGGCTCGCCGCGCCCGAGCGCCTCGCCGACTTCGCCGACCGGGTCGCCCAGGCGCTGCCCGGGACCGAGCAGGGCGTGCGGGTGGCGGGCGACCTCGACGCCCTCGTGCAGCGCGTCGCCGTCTGCGGCGGCTCCGGCGACAGCCTGTTCGAGCAGGTGCGCGCCAGCGGTGCCGACGTCTACGTCACCGCCGACCTGCGCCACCACCCGGCCTCGGAGGCGCGCGAGCGCGCCGGCCTGGAGGGCGGGCGCCCGCACCTGGTCGACGTGGCGCACTGGGCCAGCGAGTGGCCCTGGCTGGCCGGCTGCGCGGACCGCCTGGTGGCGGCGCTGGCCCGCGACGGCCGTACCGTGGACGCTCACGTGTCCACCAAGCGCACCGACCCGTGGTCGCTGCGCGTCCCCAGTCGAGGAGAGTGACCCGGCGGATGCCCAAGGCTCCGGCGATCGACCAGCAGCGGCTGCTGGACCTGCAGGCCGTCGACACCCGGCTGGCGCAGCTCGCGCACCGGCGCGCGACCCTGCCCGAGCTCAAGGAGCTCGCGGGCCTGGAGGCGGAGCGGCGGCGCACCGCCGACGTGCTCGTGGCCGCGCGCACGCTCGTCGGCGACGTCGAGCGCCAGGTCGCCAAGGCCGAGGCGGACGTCGCGCAGGTGCGCGACCGCGCGGCCCGCAACACCCAGCGCCTCGAGAAGGGCGTCGGCAGCGCCAAGGACCTGCAGGGCCTGCAGCACGAGCTGGAGTCGCTCGCGCGCCGCCAGGGCGTCCTGGAGGACGAGCAGCTGGCCGTCATGGAGCGCCTGGAGCAGGTGCAGTTCGCCGCGGCCGAGCTCGCCACCACGGACGGGGAGCTGGCCGAGCAGATCGCCGAGGTCACCGCGCGCCGCGACGCGGCGCTGGCCGAGGTCGCCGCCGAGGAGACGGCGGTGCTGGCCCGCCGCCAGGCCATCGCGATGGGCGTCGACGACGCCCTCGTGGCCCTCTACGAGAAGGTCCGCGCCCCCCGCGGCGGGGTCGGCGCGGCGGCGCTGCGCGCCCGCCGCTGCGAGGGCTGCCGCCTGGAGCTGAACGCCTCGGACATCGCCGCCCTGCGTGCCGCGGCCTCCGACGAGGTCCTCTTCTGCGAGGAGTGCGGGCGCATCCTGGTCCGCACCGACGAGTCCGGGCTGTGAGCGGGAGCGGGCGGTGAGCGCGGCGGAGCGCGTCCTGCGGGTCGAGGCGGACGGCGGCTCGCGCGGCAACCCCGGGCCCGCCGGCTTCGGCGCGGTCGTCAAGGACGCCGCGACGGGGGAGGTCCTCGCCGAGGTCGCCGAGTCGATCGGGCGCGCCACGAACAACGTCGCCGAGTACCGGGGCCTGCTGGCCGGGCTGCAGGCGGCGGCCGCCGTCGACCCGCAGGCGCGGGTGGAGGTCCGGATGGACTCCAAGCTCGTCGTCGAGCAGATGTCCGGCCGCTGGCAGGTCAAGCACGCCGACATGCGCAGGCTCGCCCAGGAGGCGCGCGCCGCGTGGCCGGCCGGCCGGGTCGACTACGGGTGGATCCCGCGCGCGCAGAACTCCCACGCGGACCGGCTGGCGAACGAGGCGATGGACGCCGCGGCCGCCGGCCGGCAGTGGCAGCGCGCCACCACCGCCGCCAGCACCGCCCCGGCCGCACCCGCCGCCCCGGCGGCGCCGCAGGGCCCGGACGGCCCGCCGACCCTGCTCGTGCTCGTGCGGGCCGCCTCCACCGAGCTCACCGAGCAGGACCGGCTCAGCGGCCGGCACGGCGAGGACCCGCCGCTGTCCGAGCACGGGCTCGCCGAGGCCGCCGCCCTCGCCGCCGCGCCGGAGGTCCGCGGCGCCGACGTCGTGCTCACCTCGACGATGCGCGACGCCCGCCAGACCGCGCGGGCCCTCGCCGACGCGCTCGGCGTCGAGGTCCTCGCCGACCCCCAGTGGGACGAGGTCGACCTCGGCGAGTGGGCGGGGCTGCCGGCCGAGCAGGTGCGCGAGCTGTGGCCCCGCGAGGCCGCCGCCTTCGGCGCGGTGCCCGACGCCGCCCCGCCCGGCGGGGAGTCCCTGCGCGCCTTGGAGCGCCGGGTGCTGACCGCCCGACGGGCGCTGCTGCAGCGCTGGGCGGGCCGGCACGTCGTGCTCGTCAGCCACGCCGACCCGCTGCGGGTGCTGCTGCGCGCCGGCCTGGGGCTGGGCGCGCCGCTGCACCGGCGCCTGCACCTGGACCCCGCCTCGCGCACCGTGCTGCGCTGCGCCGCCGACGGCGGCGTCGACGTGCTGGCCGTCAACCGCGTCTGAGCCGCCCCGCCGGCCCGCGCCGCCCGGAGGTCCTCAGGCGCTCCCGGCGTGGCGCAGCCAGCGCAGCACCGCGACGACGCGACGGTTCTCGTCCTCGCTGGGCGGCAGGTCCAGCGCGGTGAAGATGCCGGCGACGTGCTTCTCCACCGAGCGCTCGCCGACACCCAGCCGCCCCGCGATCGCGGCGTTGGACAGCCCCTCGGCCATCGCGGCCAGCACCTGCCGCTCGCGGGGGGTCAGCTCGGCGAGCGCGTCGCGCCCCCGCCGCAGCAGCTGCGCGACGACCTCCGCGTCCAGCGCGGTGCCCCCCGCCGCCACCCGCTCGACACCGTCGAGGAACTCCGCGGAGTCGGCGACCCGGTCCTTGAGCAGGTAGCCCACGCCCGCCGCGGGGCCCGCGAGCAGCTCCCGCGCGATGCGGGTCTCCACGTACTGGCTGAAGACCAGCACGGGCAGCCCGGGAGCGCGGCGGCGGCACTCCAGCGCAGCGCGCAACCCCTCGTCGGTGTGCCCGGGGGGCATCCGCACGTCGGTGACGACCACGTCGGGCCGGTGCGCGTCGACCGCCGCGACGAGCTGCTCGCCGTCGCCGACGGCGGCCAGCACCTGGTGCCCGCGCAGCTCCACCAGCCGCACCATGCCCTCGCGCAGGACCGCGGAGTCCTCGGCGAGCACGACCCCCAGCCGCCGGTTCACGCGCGCACCGGCAGCTCGACGCGCACGCTCGTGCCGGTCCCCGGTGCGCTGCGCACCCGCACGGTGCCGTCGACGGTGGCCACCCGGTCGGCCAGGCCGCGGAGCCCGCTGCCGCGGGCCGGGTCCGCCCCGCCGCGGCCGTCGTCGCGCACGAGGATCCGCAGCCGGCGGCGGCCGGCGGCCACCCGCACGAGGACCTCGCCCGCCTCGGCGTGGCGGGTGGCGTTGGCGACGAGCTCGGTGACGCAGAAGTAGGCCATCGTCTCGATCGCGGGGGACAACCGTGCCCCGACGAGGTGCAGCTCGGTGCGCACGGGCAGCGCCGACTGCTCGGCGAGCGCGGTGAGCGCGGGACCCAGGCCGTCGTCGAGGGCGGGCGGGTGGATGCGCCGGACGATGGTGCGCAGCTCGGTGATGGCCTGGACGGTCGTCGTGTGCGCGACGTCCAGCAGCTCGACGGCGCGCCCGGGCGCGTCCGGGCCGCGCAGCTGCGAGCGGGCCATGTCCACGTGCAGCGCGATCGCGGTCAGCCTGGCCTGGGTGCCGTCGTGCAGGTCGCGCTCGATGGCCCGCACCTCCGCCGCCGAGCCCTCCAGCGCGGCCGAGCGGCTGCGGCGCAGGCGCGCCGCGTCCGTGGCCAGCGGGTCCGGCCCGATCATCACCCGCACCAGCACCCCGTCCAGCAGCGCCACGGCGCGCAGCAGCCACGGGCCGAGGAAGGCGGCGAGCACGAGGAGCGGCAGCAGGCCCGGGGCGCTGTCGTCGCGGCCGGTGGACCACCGCTGCACGGTCTCGGCGAGCACCGCCACGAGCAGCCCGGGGGCGTAGAGGCCCACGAAGGCCAGCGGGGCCTGCACCAGCACGAAGCCCACGCTGCGCCAGGCCGTGGCGTCGCTGAGCGCTGCACCGAGACCGCGCAGCGGCGAGGTGCTGCGCGGGCGGGGCTGCGGCTCCTCGACGGCCACCCCGAGCAGGCGGCGGGCGAGGGCGCGGTGCACCCGGGCCAGGCGGCGGGCGCAGCCGAGGGCGAGCGCGACGAGCGGCAGCCCGAGCAGCGTCACCGACAGCGCGGCACCGGCCAGCAGCAGCAGCACGCACGCCACCCCCGGCACCGCCAGCAGCAGGGCGAGCACGTGGTGCAGCAGGTCCGCCCACGTGCGGCGCGCGACCGGCGCGCGCAGCAGGCGGCCGGCCACGGCCCTCGTCCCGTCCACCTGGTGGACGGTAGCGGCGCGCCGCCGTCCCGTCCCTCGTGCTGGCACGAGCTCCGCGCCGGCGGTCGCCACGCAGCCGGACCCGGCGGTCAGCGCGCTGGGAGCGGGCCGCCTCCGCCGGGAGCGTGGAGCCGTCGCGCCGCGCAGTCCAGCGGCACCCGTCGGCTCCTCCGGAGGTCCTCGTGGACGACCTGTCGACCGCCTGCCGCAGCGGGCTGGTGCCCGTGCTCGCACTGGTCTGCACGCTGCTGGGCACCACCGCCCTGGGCCTGGCGCAGGCCGGGGCTCCCGCCCGCCCGGCCCCGGTGGCGGTGGTGGGGGCGCAGGACGAGCTGCCCGCCCGCTACGCGGCCACCCGGCGGGCCGTGCTGGCCGCCCAGCGCGCCGAGGAGCGCTCCGGTGCGGGGGAGGGCGGGCGGACCCGGCGCGCGCGGGCGCTGGCGGCGCTGGCCGCCCCCGGCCGCCAGCTGCTCGCCTTCGACGCCCGAGGTCGCGGACTGGTCAGCGAGGTGCTCGGCGACCTGGCCACCGCCCGCTCGGTGGCCGTGGTCGTCGGCGGGGTCGGCACCGACCTCGACAGCTTCGAGGACGGCACCCTGCTCGCCGCGGCGCGGGCGCTGGCGACCGACGCGGGCCCGGCCGCGGCGGTCGTGGCGTGGGCGGACTACGTCAGCCCCGCCTCGCTGGGGCCGCAGGCGCTGCGCGACGAGGCCGCCCGCGTCGGCGGGGACCGGCTGCGGCGCTTCCTGGGCTCGCTGGCCTCCGCGCAGCGGCCGGTGGTGCTGGTGTGCCACAGCTACGGCAGCCCCGTCTGCGCCCGCGCGCTCGCCGACGGGCGGGCGCACGGCGTCAGCGACGTCGTCGACCTCGCCAGCCCCGGGGTGGGTGACGGCCGGCTGCCGGCGGGGGTGCGCCGCTGGGCGGCGCTGGGCGAGGCGGACCCGGTCCGCCTCGTGCCCCGCACCTCCCGCGAGGTCCTGGGGCTGCGCCTGGGGCTGGGGCGCGACCCGCTCTCGCTGCCCGGCACCCGCGCGCTGCCGGTGCCCGCGCGCTGCGACCACGACGACTACGTGGCCGCGGGCAGCCCCACCCGGCGGGCCCTGGCCGCGCTGCTGGCCGCCGCCCCGTCGTCCTCCGCCCCGCCCTCCCGCACGCTCACGCGGTGAGCTGCAGCGCGGCGACGGCCGCGGTGACGCAGACGGCCGCGCCCACCAGCCCGAGCAGCGCGAAGCGGGGCAGCGGGACGTGCACGCCGCGGGCGCGGCAGCGGTCCAGCCACAGCAGCGTCGCCAGCGAGGCCCAGGGCGTCACCAGCGGGCCCAGGTTGACGCCGACGAGGACGGCCACGAGCCGGGCGGCGCTGCCCGCGAGCGGTTCCACGGCCAGGTAGGCCGGCAGGTTGTCGGCGACGTTGGCGCTCACCGCGGCCGTGGCCGCCAGCCGCAGGTGCGCCCGGAAGCCCTCCCCGCCGCCCGCCACGGGCCGCAGCAGGTCGGTCAGCCCGTGCGCCTGCGCGGCCTCGACGACGAGGAAGAGGCCGCTGACCAGGACCACCGTGCGCCACGGCAGCAGCGCGGGGCGCAGCGCACCGGGCCGGCGCAGCGCGAAGACGACGACCAGGACGAGCGCCGCGACCGCGGCCGGGACGGCCGGCTCCACCCCGCTGACGAACGCCGGCGCCAGCAGGCAGCAGACGACCGCGGCGGTGCCGAAGAGCACCGGGTCGCGCCGCGGCGCGTCCCCGGGCAGCGCGTAGCCGCCGCGCAGGTCCCGCCGGTGCGCCAGCCCCAGGACGGCGACGGCACCGGCGAGCCCGGCCAGGAACGGCGCCCACGTCAGGGCCGTGAAGCCGGCGGTGCCCTCGACGCCGAGGGAGCGCAGGGTGTCCAGCGCGATGAGGTTGGTGAGGTTGGACACCGGCAGCAGCAGCGAGGTGGTGTTGGCCAGCCACACCGTCGTCAGCGCGAACGGCAGCGGGGCCAGCCGCAGCTGCGCCGCCATCGCCAGGACGACCGGCGTCAGCAGCACCGCGGTGGTGTCCAGCGACAGCACGACCGTCGCCGCGGTGCCGAGGGCGACGACGAGCAGCCACAGGCGCCAGGTGCGCCCGCGCCCGGCCCGCGCCGCCAGCCGGGCGGCCGCGTCGAACACGCCCGCCGCGTCGGCGAGCTCGGCGACGACCGTGACGGCCACCAGGAACGCCAGCACCGGACCGGCGCGCCCGGCCACCCGCGCCACGTCCTCCCCGCCCAGCAGGCCACCGGCGAGCACGGCGAGCCCGGCCAGGCCGCAGGTCCACCACACCTCAGCGGGCCTCGACGTCCAGGGTCCACGACCCGCCGTGCCGGACGGGCTCGCGCAGCCGCACCTCGAACGCCTCGGCCGAGGCGTCGGCGAGCGCGGCGGGGGTGCGCGGGGCGCGGCCGCCGCGGGTCAGCAGGTGACGCGCGAGCAGCCCGCGGGTGTGCTTGGCCGCGTGCGAGACGACCCTGCCGCCCGCGAGGACGCGCACCGCGACGGTGCGGGCCGCGGTGTCGGCGTCGGGCACCCAGGCCGCCGCGTACGCCGCCGACCGGCAGTCCACGACCAGCCCCTGCGGGCGCAGGACCTCCGCCAGCCGGGGCCGCCACCACGCGGCGAGCGGGCCGGTGCCCGGCAGGTCGGTGCCCATGGACAACCGGTAGCCGGGCACCCGGTCGCGCGGGGACAGCACCCCCCACAGCGCCGAGACGACGAGCACCCGCCGTGCGGCCGCCGCGGGCAGCGACGGCAGGCCGAGGGCGTCGAACAGGACCCCGGTGTAGACCTGCGCGGCGCGGGCGGCGGGCCGCTCGCGCAGGGAGGTGTTGGCGGCGACCACGTCGGCCAGGCTCGCGCCGGCGCCGAGCAGCTCCAGCGCGTCGGCGCGCGCGGAGGCGGCCACGAGCGCGTCGAGCACCTGCTCGCGGGCGGCGGTCAGCGCGGGGGCGGTCAGAGTGTCGAGGCGCACCGGGGTGCCGCGCCGCGGCCCCGCCCACTTCGACTCCGACGGGGGGAGCAGCACGAGCACGAGGCGGAAGGCTAGCCCTCGCGCCCGGCGCCGCCGCGGGGCCTGCGGCGTGGACGGGCCGGGTGCGCGCGGGCGCTAGGGTGGCGGAGGACGAGTCGGCCGGGCGGCCGCGTCGGCCGGGCCTGCTCGCAGGGCCGGCCGCCGAGGAAAGTCCGGACTCCACAGGGCAGGGTGGTGGGTAACGCCCACCCGGGGTGACCCGCGGGACAGTGCCACAGAGAGAAGACCGCCTCCCCGAGCGATCGGGGCGGTAAGGGTGAAACGGTGGTGCAAGAGACCACCAGCGCACCGGGTGACCGGTGCGGCTCGGCAAACCCCACCCGGAGCAAGACCAGACAGGCAGCGTTCGAGGGCGGCCCGCCCGAGCTGCCGGGTAGGTCGCTGGAGGCGTGCGGCAACGCACGTCCTAGAGGGATGGTCGCCGCCGCTCCTCGGAGCGGGCACAGGATCCGGCTTACAGGCCGGCTCGTCCACCCACCCGCACCGCGTCAGCGCGTCCCGGGGTCGGCTCCCGCGAGGTTCGCGTGCCACATCCGCGCCAGCCGGGGGTTGTCCGGCACCGGGTGCGCGGGGCAGACCGCCTCGTGCAGGACGCGGGCCCCCACCTGCTCGGGGTCGTCGTGGCCGACGCGCTCGGCGTGCCCGCCGCGCACCTGCCAGCGGTCGGCGACGGGGACGCTGGTGGCCAGCACCGCGTCCTTGGCCAGCCGCACCGGCTCGCCCGCGGCGTCGGGGTGCACGTGCACGGGAGCCCCGCACCGCGCGCAGTCCTCCTCCCGCCAGGTGCGCCCGGCGACGACGCGCGCCATCCGCTGCACGTGGGCGACGACCGCGGACGTCTGCTGGCCGAGCGTGGGCGGCAGGTCCGGGCCGGTGCCCGGCGGCGGGTCCGCGGGAGCGGCGGGTGCGGTGCCGGCCGCGAAGCGCTCGCGGCAGCGGCCGCAGACGTGCACGACGACGCCGAGCCGCTCGGCGGCCTCGACGGCCGCGTCCTCGCCCTGTGCGCCGCAGAAGGCGCACGCGCCCTGCCCGCCGCTCTCGGGTCCGCTCTCGCGCCCGGTCTCGTCCGTCCCGCTCACGGGGCCAGCATGCCGCCTGGCGGAGCGGACCGCGGCAGGCCCGCGCGGTCCCCGCCGCTGCGCCGTCCGGGTGGATCACCGACACGAGATCACCGTCTGCGTCCAGTGCTGACTCACAGTGTTCTCAGGTGTCCCGGGAGCCGGGGCGGCGGAACGGGGGACGGGCACGTGACGGGACAGCAGTGGCGATCCGGCGAGCAGCCGGCGGGCGGGCGGCCGGTCACCGAGGTGCCCTTCTTCGCCCCGCCGCGCGGGGAGTTCTCCGCCGCGCCCCTCGGCGCCGGGTCCGCGGCCCCCGGTGCCCCGTCCGCCCGCTTCGGCGCACCCGCCCCGGCGCCCTGGACGGCGGCCGGGGCCTCCGGCGGGGGAGCTGCGGCCTGGTCCCCCGCTGCGACCGGCGCTCCGGTGCCCGTGACCGGGCTGCGGCCGCTGGCGGGCCTGGCCACCGGCGTCGTCGTGCTGTCCTGCCTCCTGGCGGCCGGGACGGTCCTCGACGTGGCCGGCTGGGTGCTGGCGCAGCAGTCGCTGGCCGGTGCGGTGGCCGGTCTCGTCGTGACCGCCGGGCTGACGGGCGTGCAGCTGGCGGCGCTGGTCGTGACGGCCGTCTGGCTGGTGCGCGCCCGCGCCAACGCCGCCCGCATCAGCCCGGCCGCGCGGCCGCGGCGGGGCGGGGTGTGGACCTGGCTCGGCTGGTTCCTGCCGATCGCCTGCGTCTTCGTGCCCCACCAGCTCGTCAGCGACGTCTGGACGGCCTCCGCGCCCCGCGCCCGCCGCGGTGGCGCACCCGCGCTGGGGACCTGGTGGGCGGCCTGGCTGGTGGCCGTCGGCAGCGCCACCGCCGCCCACCGCGTCGCCGACGGCTCCGCCGGGGCGGTCACCGCGCTGCTGGTGCTCAGCGCGGTGGCCCACCTCGTGGCGCTGCCGCTGTGGATCGGCGTCGTGCGTGCGGTGACGGACGCGCAGCGCCCCTGACCCGCCGGCGCGGGCGGGGTGGGCGCTGCGGGCTCAGAGCGCCCGCAGCGCCGGGGCGACCTCGCGCTCGAACAGCTCGATGCCGCTGGTGTCGGTGGCGGCCTCGGCGAAGTAGAAGTTCGCGTGCCCGAGCCCGGCGCGCACGAGCGGCGTCAGCTTCTCGACGATCTGCTCGGGCGTGCCCACCCCGGCGGCCTGCGCGGGGTCCAGCGGGGCCAGCTCGCGCTCGACGGCCTCGGCGCTGACGTGCTGCTCCAGCACCGCCCGGCGGGCCGCGAGGCGCTCGCGCACCTCGGCCTCGTCGCGCCCGACGGCCACGGTGTAGTCCGCCGTGCGCGTGATGGCGGCGAAGTCGCGGCCCACGTCGCGGCAGTGCCCGGCGAGCACCTCGGACTTGTGCGTGAAGCCCTCCAGCGTGCCGTCGAAGTTGGTGAAGTCGGCGTACTTGGCGGCCGTGCGCAGCGTCTTGCGCTCACCGCCGCCGGCGATCCACAGCGGGATGCCGCCCTCCTGCAGCGGCAGCGGCCGGCAGATCGCGCCGTCGGTGGTGTAGTGCTTGCCCGCGAAGGTCGACACGCCCTCGCGCCACAGCTGGGCCATGATCTGCACGCCCTCGTCGAGGCGGGCCAGGCGCTCGCCGGCCGAGGGGAAGCCGTAGCCGTAGGCGCGCCACTCGTGCTCGTACCAGCCGGCGCCGATGCCCATCTCGACGCGGCCGCCGGAGACGACGTCGACGGTGGCGGCCACCTTGGCCAGGTAGGCCGGGTTGCGGTAGCTCGTGCAGGTGCACATCTGGCCCAGCCGGATGCGGGAGGTGACGGCCGCGAACGCCGCCACCAGCGTCCACGCCTCGTGGGTGGCCTGGTCGGTGGGCTCGGGCACGGTGTGGAAGTGGTCGTAGACCCACACCGAGTCCCACACGTCGCCGGCGTCGGCGCGCTGCACGAGCGAGCGCATCACCGGCCACTGCTCGGCGGGGTCCACCCCGACGAGGTCGTGCTTCCAGCCCTGCGGGACGAAGAGGCCGAGGCCCAGGCGCGGCGTCGCGTCAGTCATGGCGCGGACACTAGTACGCCTGGGCCACCTGTCGGCAGGTCCCGCGCCGGGTTCAGACCTCGCGCGGGTCGCGGCCGGCGGCCGCGGCGGCCAGCGAGGCCGCGCCGATGATCCCGGCGTCGTTGCGCAGCTGCGCGGGGACGATGGGCGTGCGCAGGTCCAGCAGCGGCAGGAACTTCTCGTGCTTCTTGCTGACGCCGCCGCCGACGACGATGAGGTCCGGCCACAGCAGGTCCTCCACGTGGGAGTAGTAGCGCTGCAGGCGCTTGGCCCACTGCGACCACGACAGGTCGTGGCGCTCGCGGGCGGCGTCGGCGGCCTTCTTCTCCGCGTCGTGGCCGTCGATCTCCAGGTGGCCCAGCTCGGTGTTCGGCACGAGCTTGCCGTCGACGATGAGCGCGCTGCCGATGCCGGTGCCCAGGGTCGTCACGAGCACGACGCCGTGCACGCCCTTGGCCGCGCCGAACACCGTCTCGGCGTAGCCGGCCGCGTCCGCGTCGTTGACGACGAGGACGTCGCGCCCGAGGGCGTCGGCGAACAGCGCCTCGGCGTCGGTGCCGATCCAGGAGTCGTCCACGTTGGCCGCGCTGCGGGCGATGCCGTGCTGGATGACCGCGGGGAAGGTGATGCCCACGGGGGTGTCGTCGGCGACCTCGAACGAGGCGAGCACCTGGGCCACCACGGGCGCCACGGCCGCCGGCGTCGCCGGCTGGGGGGTGACCTCGCGCACGCGCTCGGCGGCGAAGTGCCCGGCGGCCAGGTCGACGGGGGCGGCCTTGATGCCCGAGCCGCCGATGTCCACGCCCAGGCCCAGCCGCGCGCCGCGCGCGCCCGCCGGGGTGGAGGTCGACACGGCCGTGCCGGCCGTCCCCGCCGCGCTCGCGGCCGCTCCGGTGCCGCTCCTGCTCGTCGTGCTCGTCCGCCTGGTCGTGGTCACGCGGTCAGCTTAGGGCGCGGGCGGCGGGCACGGCCGGGAACCGGCTCCGCTCAGCGGCCGGCGTCCTTGGGCACGACGACCCACAGCGCCGCGTACACGAGCACCTGCGGGCCGGGCAGCACGCAGCTGAGCACGAACAGCAGGCGCACGACGGTGGGGCTCAGGCCGAACCGGCGGGCGAGCCCGGCGCAGACGCCGGCGACGACCTTGCCGCGGACCGGGCGGGACAGCGTGTTCACTCTCGTCCTCCTCGAGCGGGTGGCCGCCCGCGGTGGGCGACGTCCCGTCCAACGCGGCGGCCCGTCCCCGGGTGCCCCGGGACGGCTGACGGCGCGGGGAGGGCGCGTCAGGGGAGGGTGAGGACCTCGGCGCCGGTGTCGGTGACGACGATCGTGTGCTCGAACTGGGCGGTGCGCCTGCGGTCGCGGGTCACGACCGTCCAGCCGTCCTCCCACATGTCCCACTCGTGGGTGCCGAGCGTGAGCATCGGCTCGACGGTGAAGACCATGCCGGGTTCCATGACGGTGTCGTGGGCGGGCGCGGCGTCGTAGTGCGGCACGACGAGGCCGGAGTGGAAGGCCGGGCCCACCCCGTGGCCGGTGAAGTCGCGCACGACGCCGTAGCCGAAGCGCTGGGCGTACTTCTCGATGACGCGCCCGACGACGTTGATCGCCCGGCCCGGCGCCACGGCCTTGATGCCGCGCGCCGTCGCCTCGCGGGTGCGCTCGACGAGCAGCCGCGACTCCTCGTCCACCTCGCCGCACAGGTAGGTGGCGTTGGTGTCGCCGTGCATGCCGTCCAGGTAGGCGGTGACGTCGAGGTTGACGATGTCGCCCTCCTGCAGCACCGTCGAGTCCGGGATGCCGTGGCAGATCACCTCGTTGACGCTGCTGCACAGCGACTTGGGGAAGCCGCGGTAGCCCAGCGTCGAGGGGTAGGCGCCGTGGTCGCAGAGGAACTCGTGGCCGATGCGGTCCAGCTCGTCGGTGCTCGTGCCCGGCACGACGTGCTGCCCCACGAGCTCCAGCGCCTGCGCGGCCAGCCTGCCGGCGCGGCGGATCCGCTCGATCCCCTCGGGGTCGACGACGTGCGAGCCGGTGTAGGGCGCCGGCGCCGGCTGGTCCACGTACTCCGGCCGCGGGATCGACGCGGGGACCGGGCGTCGCGGGGAGAGGGTGCCGGGCACGAGCGTGCCCACGGGTGCCGTCGCCGTGCTCATGGTCCCGAGTCTAGGTCGGGTGCGCGCACCGCCCGGACGGGCCAGGATGCGGTCATGGCGACGCAGTACTACTACGACGTGTCCACCGGCGAGGTGCAGGAGCTCGAGCGCAAGGGCCAGGCCAAGGACCTCATGGGGCCCTACGCCACGCGCGAGGAGGCCGCGCACGCGCTGGAGTCCGCCCGCCGGCGCACCGAGGAGAACGACCGCCGCGACCGCGAGGAGGAGGAGTGGTGAGCCGCGGCCGGTGGGCCGCCGGGCCGGGCACCTCGCGCGGGGGGTGCGCGTTGCCCCCCTCGTGAGGACGACGCGCGGCGCCGGGGTCTCCACCGTGGGGTGGATGACCGCGCTGCGCGCGCCCGGTGATGATCGGACGACCGCGCGCGGCGCACCTAGGATGGACCGCACGCCGGGTGGCGCGGGCGGCACGCTGTCGAGCACGAGGGGAACCACCTGATGTCGGAGTCGCTGGACCTGAGCAAGCCGCTGGAGCCGCCGGCGGCCCCGGCCGCGCCCCCCGCCACGGACCTGCAGCTGACGCCGCCCGCCCCGGTGCCGGTCGTCGCCGACGACCAGGCCGAGGGGATGATCCCCCTCGACGAGGCGACGAGGGCCGAGCTGCACCGCAAGGCGCAGGCCTTCGTCGCCGACCTCGCCGCGCAGGACCCGCGCAGCCCGGCCTTCCAGAAGAAGGTCGACGACATCACGCGCATGGGCGAGCAGGAGATCCGCTCCAGCGCGCAGGTGTCCAACCGGATGCTGGAGCGCCCCGCCTCCAGCCTCGCGGGCGCCAAGGGCCAGAAGGCGACGGGCCCCGGTGCCGACGCGCAGGTGAAGGTGGCCAACACCCTGCTGCAGCTGCGCCAGACGGTCACCGACCTCGACCCGGGCCGCGCCGACCTCAAGGGCGCGAAGAAGCTGCTGGGCATCCTGCCCTTCGGCAGCAAGGTGCAGCGCTACTTCGAGCGCTACCAGGACGCGCAGTCCCAGCTCGACGCGATCATCAAGGCCCTCGCCAGCGGCCAGGACGAGCTGCGCAAGGACAACGCCTCCATCGAGTCCGAGAAGCAGAACCTCTGGACGACGATGGGCAAGCTCACCGAGTACTCCACCCTGGCCAAGGCGCTGGACGCGGCGACGGTCGCGAAGATCGACGAGCTGCGCGTCAGCAACCCCCAGGCCGCCGACGCCCTGACGGCCGACGCGCTGTTCCCCATCCGCCAGCGCCACCAGGACCTCATGACCCAGCTCGCGGTCAGCGTGCAGGGCTACCTCGCGCTGGACCTGGTGCGCAAGAACAACATCGAGCTCATCAAGGGTGTCGACCGGGCGCAGACGACGACGGTGGCGGCCCTGCGCACGGCCGTCATCGTGGCGCAGGCGCTGGCCAACCAGAAGCTCGTCCTGGACCAGATCAACGCGCTCAACACGACGACGAACCAGATGATCCTGTCGACCTCGGAGATGCTCAAGCAGCAGACCGCGCAGATCCACGAGCAGGCCTCCACGGCCATGGTCGACGTGGGCACGCTGCAGAAGGCCTTCGACAACGTCTTCGCCACGATGGACGCCATCGACGTCTTCAAGCAGCAGGCGGTCGTCAGCATGGCCACCACCGTCGACGCCCTCGAGGGGCAGGTGCAGCGCTCGCGCTCCTACCTGGAGCGGGCCCGCAACGGGGAGCAGGGTGGTGGTCCCGCCCTCGAAGGTCCACGGTGAGCGCCGTGGGCGGTCCGGGGACGGGGGAGCGCCCGTCGCGGGCGCTGCGCCGCGCCGGCACCCGACCGGCGGGTTCGGCTCCGGTGCGCCGCGGGCCGGCGCAGGCGCCGGCGGAGCTGGTCTCCCGGCGGCTGCGCAGCCGCACCTGGCGGGTCGCGAACTCCTGGTGGCTGGCGATCCCCGCGGTGGGCCTGCCGTGGCTGGCCTTCCTCTACATGGGCCTGCGCGGTCGCCGGCCCACCTGGGTGCTGGCGGCCCTGGGGTACCTGCTCGCCGCGGGCGGCGCGGCGACGCTCATCACGATGGACGGACTGCTGCTCGGCGTGCTGGGCTGGCTCCTGGCCACGGGCACGTGGGGACTGGGGCTGGTGCACTCGATCATGGCGAACTCGACGTGGCTGCGGATCAAGGCGGCGTTCACGGGGGCGGAGCACGCGCTGCCGCAGCCCGAGCGGCCGTCCCCCGTGCAGGCCGCACCCGGACCGGCCGACCCGGCGACCCGGTTGCAGGAGCGGCTGCACGACGTCGTGCGCACCGCCAACCGCAACGGCGGCCGGCTGCCCGACGGCGCGGTCCCCGCGGTGCGCGAGATCGAGGACGTCCTGCGCCCGCTGCTCGCGCACGTCGCCAAGCGCGGCGCCGAGGTCGAGGCGCTGCACGACCTCGAGGCGATCGTCACCGAGTACCTGCCCGGGGCGCTGGAGAACTACCTCGACCTGCCCGAGGACTACGCCCTCACCAGCCGCGGCCCCTCCGGCAGCACGCCCGCCGAGGAGCTCGTCGCGCAGCTGCGGCTGCTCGCCGACGGCGCCCGCGAGCTGCAGCGCGCCGTCTACGACCACGACGCGCAGCGGCTGAGCGTGCAGGGCCGCTTCCTCGACGCCAAGTTCCGCCGCTCCGACCTGGACCTGTAGGAGACCGCCGTGGGAGTCGACCTGGGCAAGGGCAGCGCCGCCGGCGGCGAGGACCCCGGGGCGCGCGCGGTCGGGCACGCCCCCGAGGACGTGTCCGTGCACCGGCAGCCGCCCGGCGCGGCGGGCCCCGCGGAGCCGGCGGGACCGACCGGGCCGACGGGGGCGACCGTCGCGGCGAGGCCGACGGGGTCGGCGGTGGCCCGCACGACCCCGCCGCCCGCGCCGTACCGGCCGCGCGAGCCCGCACCCGCGCCGCAGGAGCAGGCCGGCGGGGGCGGCTGGTCGGCGCAGTCGGTGGGGCTGCTCGGGGCGGCGTGGACGACCGGCTGGATCATCGCCTTCGCCAACGGCGTGTGGTGGCTCGGGCTCGCCATGCTCATGCTCGGCGGCCCGCTGTTCGGCTACCTGCGCCAGGCCGGCGGCGGGCACCGCGAGGGCATCCGCGCCCGCCGCCGCCAGCGCCACCGGGAGCTGCGCGGGCGCCGCGAGCAGGTGCTCGAGGCCGCACCCGCCACCGCTCCGGCCGGCCCCGCCGCCCTGCCGCCCGAGCAGGCCTCGGTCGCCGCCGCCGAGCGCAGCCTGGCCGCCACCCTGGTGCGCGTGGAGACCTCCGCCGACCGCTTCGACGCCGAGGCCGTCGAGCTGGTGCGCGAGGTCGACCGGCTGCTGCGGCCCCTGCTGGCGCACCTGCGCACCCGCGGCGCCGACGCGCAGGTGCGCCACGACCTGGAGACCCTGGCCAGCGAGCACCTGCCGCGCACCGTCGAGGACTACCTCGTCCTGCCCGACGACTACGCCCGCGAGCACCGCACCGCGGCCGGCACCACCCCGGCCGACGAGCTGCGTTCCCAGCTGCTGCTGCTCGTGGAGGGCTGCAAGCAGCTGCGCGACGCCGTGCACGACGCCGACCTGGACCGCCAGCAGCAGCAGAGCCGCTTCCTGGAGGCGAAGTTCCGCCGCTCCGACCTGGACCTGTAGGAGACCGCCGTGGGCATCGACCTGAGCCGGGGAGCCGACGACCGCCACGAGGTCCAGCACGAGGTCCAGCACGAGGTCCAGCACGGTGTCCACCACGAGCAGCCCTCGCAGGTGGTGCCCCGCTCCGCGCCGCTGCCCCTGGCGGTGCCGGAGGAGGAGCTGGAACCGCCGCCGGGCGTGCAGCTGCCGGTGCTGGGCCACGTGTCGGACCCGACCTTCCAGCTCGTGCGCTACGTCGGCCTGGGGGCCTGGATCCTGCTCTACGTCCTGTGGTGGCCCCTGGGCTTCATGGGCATGTGGGCCTGGGTCGCGGTCAACGCGGTCTGGGAGAACGAGCAGCGCCGCCGCCGCCGGCTGCGCCGGCTGCGCAAGCGCGCGATGCGCCAGGGGCTGCTCACCCTCGCGCCGACCCGGCCCGCCGCGACGGTCCCGGCCGCGCCCGCCGCCTCCCCGCTCCCGCCGCACCCCGGCCCGCCGGCGGCCGCGGCGGCGCAGGAGGAGGACCCGGCGCAGCGGGCGCTGGCGGCGGCGGTGCACCGGGTCGACACCTCCGGCCGCTTCGAGGCGGCCGACGTCGCGCTCGTCCACGAGGTCGCCGACCTGCTCGGCCCGCTGCTGGCCCGCACCGGCGAGCGCGACGGCGACGCCCAGGTGCGCCACGACCTGCGGGCCCTGGCCGGTGAGCACCTGCCGCGCACGGTGGAGGACCACCTCGCGCTGCCCGACGACTACGCGCGCGAGCACCGCACCCCGCGGGGCACCACCCCCGCGCAGGAGCTGCGCAGCCAGCTCGTGCTGCTCGTGGAGGGCTGCAAGCAGCTGCGCGACGCCGTGCACGACGCCGACGTCGAGCGCCAGCAGCGGCAGAGCCGCTTCCTGGAGGCGAAGTTCCGCCGCGGCGACCTCGACCTGTGAGCCCGGTGGACCCCCGTCCCGCCCCCGCCCCCGCGGGCCCCGTCGCGCACGGGCCCGGCCCCCGGCCCCCGCGTGCGGTAGGAAGGGCCCATGACCCTGGACGTGCAGCTCGTGGGCTCCACGACGCAGATGGCGGTCGTCACGCTGCGCCCCGGCCAGACCCTGTACTGCGAGGCGGGCAAGTTCCTCTTCTGCTCCGGCGACGTCGTCATGGAGACGAAGCTGACGGCCCCGCGCGACCCGCACGGCAAGGAGGGCGGCGCCGCCGGCCTGGGCGGTCTGCTGCGCGGGGCGGCCGCGGCGGGCAAGCGCGTGCTGGCGGGGGAGTCCTTCGCCTTCCAGCACTTCCACACCCCCGGCGGCGACGGCCTGCTGGGGCTGGCCGGCGTCCTGCCGGGCGAGATGCGCCACCTGGAGCTGGACGGCTCGACGACGTGGTTCGCCGAGAAGGACGCCTTCGTGGCCGCCGAGGCCGGGGTGCACTTCGACATCGCCTTCTCCGGCCTCGGGCAGGGCGTCCTGGGCGGTGAGGGCTTCATCCTCGAGCGGTTCACCGGCCGCGGCTCGCTGCTCATCGCGGGGGCCGGCGACTTCATCGACATCAACCCCGCCGACTACGGCGGCACCGTGCGCGTCGACACCGGCTGCATCGTGGCCTGGGACGACCGCATCAGCTACGGGGTGGAGACGGTCGGCCGGCTCAACCGGCAGGGGATCATGAGCGCCGTCTTCGGCGGGGAGGGCCTGACGCTGGCCACCCTGCGCGGCAACGGCCGGGTCATCCTGCAGTCGGTGACCATCGAGGCCTTCGCCAAGGCGCTGGTGAAGAACAGCGCCAAGCCCGACCAGCACGGCCTCGGCGCGCTGGGCGGCATGTTCTCCGGCGGTCGAGACTGACCCCGGCGCCGCCGGGCACTCCGGCGGGACGGTGATCGTTGGGCCGTCTGCAAGCACCCGACCACGTACGAGCACGGACGAAGGAGCACACACCATGGGCGTCAGCCTCAGCAAGGGCGGCAACGTCTCCCTCACCAAGGAAGCGCCGGGGATGACCAAGGCCGTCATCGGCCTGGGCTGGGACGCGAACTCGTTCACCGGTTCGGAGTTCGACCTCGACGCGCAGGCCATCATGGTCGGCGCCGACGGCAAGGTCCCCAACGACGGCTTCTTCGTCTTCTTCAACCAGCTGAAGTCCCCCGAGGGCTCGGTCGAGCACACCGGTGACAACCGCACCGGTGAGGGCGACGGCGACGACGAGAAGATTAACGTCGACCTCAGCCTCGTGCCCGCGGAGATCGAGAAGGTCGTCTTCACCGTCGCCATCTACGACGCGGACACCCGCAAGCAGTCCTTCGGCCAGGTCCGCAACGCCTTCATCCGCGTCGTGAACGCCGAGGGCGGCACCGAGGTGGCCCGCTACGACCTGTCCGAGGACGCCTCGACCGAGACCGCGATGGTCTTCGGCGAGCTGTACCGCAACGGCAGCGACTGGAAGTTCCGCGCCGTCGGCCAGGGCTACGCCAACGGCCTGCGGGGCATCGCCACCGACTTCGGCGTCAGCGTCTGACCCACCCGGCTGCGCGCCGTCCCCGCCCGGGGACGGCGCGCGCCCGCGCGTCCCCCGTCGGGCCGTGAGTAGGGTTCGGAGTCCGGCCCGCACGGGCTCCGCATGAACAGGAAGCTGACAGGTGATCCTCAAGACCTACCGCTGGTCCTTCATCGTGACCGCACTGGGCCTGGTGCTCGCCGCCTGGTACGGGCTCTCCGCCCACCTGGGGCTGTTCCAGGCGATCTTCCTCGTCCTGATCCTCTCGGTGCTGGAGATCAGCCTCTCGTTCGACAACGCCGTGGTGAACGCCACCATCCTCGAGCGGATGAGCGACTTCTGGCGGAAGATCTTCCTGTCCGTCGGCATCATCATCGCCGTCTTCGGCATGCGGCTCGTCTTCCCCATCGTGCTGGTCAGCGTCACCGCCGGCCTGGGGCCGGTGGAGGTCGTCCGGCTCGCCCTGGAGGGCGGGGACCCGGAGACCCCCGGCACCTACGGCTACCAGCTGAACCAGGCGCACCCCACCATCGCGGCCTTCGGCGGCATGTTCCTGCTGATGCTCTTCCTGAACTTCATCTTCGGGGAGAAGGAGCACCACTGGATCGGGCCGCTCGAGCGCGCCCTGGAGAAGGTCGGCAAGCTCGAGTACGTGCAGGTCATCGTGGCCGGCGCCGTGCTGCTCGTCACCGCGGAGACGTTCGCCACCGACCACGGCCGCACCGTCCTGGCCGCCGGCCTGGCGGGCATCGTGACCTACCTGCTCGTCAACGGCCTCGGTGAGCTGTTCAACGTCGAGGACCACGTCGAGCACTCCGAGCACCCCGAGGGCGCCGAGCACCGCGACGGGGCCGGCGCGACCGCCGCGACCCGTCCCAGCGGCCCCAGCGGGGCGGCCAGGGCCACCGGCAAGGCGGCGTTCTTCCTCTTCCTGTACCTGGAGGTCCTGGACGCCTCGTTCTCCTTCGACGGGGTCATCGGCGCCTTCGCCATCACCTCCGACCCGGTCATCATCGCGATCGGCCTCGGCGTCGGGGCGATGTACATCCGGTCCATGACGGTGCACCTGGTCGACGAGGGCACCCTCGCCCAGTACCCGTACCTGGAGAACGGCGCCCTGTGGGCCATCGGCGCCCTCGCGACCATCCTGCTGCTGAGCATCGAAATCCACATCCCCGAGGTCGTCACCGGCCTCATCGGCCTGGCCTTCATCGTGGCCTCGCTCATCAGCTCCATCCGCTACAACCGGGCGCACCCGGAGGAGGCCCACGTCGAGACGCACCCCGCGCGCGCGGGCTGACCCCGCGCCGGGAGCGGTGGGCGCAGGGTCCGGGGACGAGTCGAAGGTGGGGGAGACGTGGTGAGCGAGGGGGGACGCCCGGCCGAGGAGGTGCACAACTTCCTCGGCCGGCCGGGCCCGCGCCGCAGCACCCGCACCCTCGGCGACCACCTGCGCCCACCCCGTGCCGCGCCCGCGGCACCACCCGCCGCGGTGCACAGCCCCGTGGGGGCGCCCGCACCCGGACCCGTGCGCACGCCCGCCCCGGCACCCGTGCGGGCGCCGGGGCTCGTACGGGCGCCGGTCCCCGCTGCGCCGGGTGCACCGCCACCGCCACCGCCCGTCGCCGTCGTCGGGCAGGCGCGCGCCGGCGAGCGGCGGGTCGTCCTCGACGAGGACGACCCGGTGCGCACCATCCCGGCGGCCGAGCGCTCCAGCGGGACGCTGCGGGTCCTGCTGCAGTGGGAGCAGCTGGTCACCGCGGCCGGTCTGCGCCGTTCGTCCGACGTCCACCTGGGGTGCCTGTGGGAGACGCGCGATCGTCACGCGGGTGCGCTGCAGTCCCTGGGTGAGCTGCTCGCCGCGCCGGGGTTCGGTGCCCGCCAGGTGCTGCGCCTGGGGGCGCGCAGCGAGGAGGCCGGCGAGGAGGTCCTCGCCGACGCGCGCCACCTGGACCTGCTGCGCCGGATGGTGTTCTACGCGTACGCGGTGGGGCCGCGGCCCCCGGACCTCACCCGGCTGGCGCCGCACCTGACGATCGCCCGCCGCGGCGGCGGCGCGCTGCAGCTGTGGGCGGGCCCGGCGCCCCCGGGAGCGCGCACCTGCGCGCTCGCCTCGGTCCACGACGTCGGCGGCGACCTCGTCGTGCGCCGCGAGGCGGAGTTCTTCGACGGGCCGGTGCGCGAGGTGGCGCTGGCCTACGGCTTCGACCTGGACTGGAACGCGGACGGCACCGTGCCGCGCCCGTCCTGACCCCGCACCGCGGGGTCGGCACCCGTCGCCGCTGCACTACCCGCTCCGGCCCCGCTCCAACCCCGTCCCACCCGATCCCGCTCCACCCGATCCCGAACCCGAGGAGATCCCCGTGGCCGTCAGCCTGAACAAGGGCCAGAAGCTGTCGCTGACCAAGAGCGGAGGTGGCACCCTCACCCGCGTCTTCATGGGGCTGGGCTGGGACGCGGTCGCCAAGGGCCTGTTCCGCAAGAAGGCGGTCGAGGTCGACCTCGACGCGAGCGTCCTGCTCTTCGACGCGGCCGGCAAGCTCGTCGACCAGGTCTGGTTCCAGCAGTTGCGCAGCAAGGACGGCTCGGTCACCCACACCGGCGACAACCTCACCGGCGAGGGCGAGGGCGACGACGAGACGATCTACGTCGACCTGCCCGCGGTGCCGCCGGCCGTCAGCACGCTGGTGTTCACCGTCAGCAGCTTCACCGGCCAGGACTTCTCCTCGGTCCAGAACGCCTTCTGCCGCCTCGTGGACGCCGCCCAGCCGCAGCAGGTGGAGCTCGCCCGCTACGCCCTGTCGCAGGCCGGCCCGCACACCGCGCAGATCATGGCCAAGCTCACCCGCGAGGGCTCCGGCTGGGCCATGACGGCCATCGGCGAACCCGCCAGCGGGCGGACCATCCGCGACCTGCTGCCCGCGGTCAAGCCCCACCTGTGAGCGGTCGGCCCGGCCTGCGAGGCGCTCCCGACCCGATCAGCTGACGAGGACGCCGTGCGCCACTTCTCCGCACTCGACGACGAGCAGACCCGCCGGTTGTTCCTGCAGCCGCCGCGCCCCGTCGACGTCACCGCCGGTCGCGACGCGCTCGCCGTCGCGCTGGGCGCCACGATCTACTGCCCCGCGACCCGGCAGCGGCTGGCGGGCGACCTGCTGCGGCTGGTCCGCCGCGGGGTGCGCTCGGCGGTGGTCTGCCTGGAGGACTCGGTGCCCGACCACCGGGTCGCCGAGGCCGAGGAGACCCTCGTGCGCGAGCTGGCGGGCCTGGCCCGCACCGCGGAGTGGGCCGACGGCGCTCCGCTGATGCTCTTCGTGCGCACGCGCAGCCCCGAGCAGCTCATCGACCTCGTCCAGCGCAGCGGGGTCGGCCTGGACTGCCTGCTGGGCTTCGTCGTGCCCAAGTTCGGCGGTGCGGGCCAGCCGCCGCCGGAGCGGTGGATGGAGGCGGTGCGGGAGGCCTCCGAGCGGGCCGGGCGGCGGCTGTGGGCGATGCCCGTGCTGGAGAGCCGGGACATCGCCCACCTGGACACCCGGCACGCGGCGCTGGCCGGGATCCGGGAGGTCCTCGACGCCCACCGCGACCTCGTGCTGGCGGTGCGCACCGGCGCCACCGACCTGTCCGCCGCGTACGGCCTGCGCCGCCCGCGCGGGTCCACGGTGTGGGACGTGCGCGTCGTCGCCGACGTCCTCGGCGACGTCATCAACGTGCTGGGCCGCTCCGACGGCAGCGGGTACCCCATCACCGCCCCGGTCTGGGAGCACTTCACCTCCGGCGAGCGGGTCTTCCGCACGCCGCTGGCCGCCGGCCCCTTCACCGGTTCCGGCGCCGAGCAGCTGCGCGAGCAGCTCATCGCCGACGACCTCGACGGCCTCGTGCGCGAGCTCGTCCTCGACCAGGTCAACGGCCTGCAGGGCAAGACGGTCATCCACCCCTCGCACGTCGCCGTCGTGCACGCGATGTCGGTGGTGACCCACGAGGACTTCTGCGACGCCTCCGACGTCGTGGGCCAGAGCGGCGGCGGCGCCATGGCGTCGGCGTACCGCAACAAGATGAACGAGGCGGGTCCGCACCGCGCCTGGGCCGAGCGCGTCCTCGCGCGCGCCGACGCGTTCGGCGTCGCCCGCGAGGACGTCTCCTACGCCCACCTGCTGAAGGCGCAGGACGACGCGTGGCAGGCGTTCGCCGCCGCCGGGGAAGGGGTGCGGGCGTGAGCGTGCAGGACGGGCTGGCGCAGGACGGGCTGGCGCAGGGCGGGCTGGCGCAGGGCGCCGGCTGGGCCGGCGGGTGGGTGGCCGACCGCCTCGGCGTGCGGCTGTCCGGGCCGCCCGGTGCCGACGGGCTGACCCTGCCCGACCTGCTGGGCCTGGCGCTGCGGCGCAACCCCCGGCGGGCGCACCTGCTGGTCAGCCGGGTCCTCGGCAAGCACGTGCCGACCGACCCGCGCCTGGTGCGCGCCGCGGGGCTGCGGCTGGGGGAGCGGGTCGCCGGTGTCCTCGGCGTGCCCGACGCCCCCGGGGCGCGGACCGCCGACTGGCGCGCCGCCCTCGCCGGGGACGCGGCGGCCACGGCCGCGGTGCACGCGGGGGCGCTGCGCCCGGCGGCGCGCCCGGACGCGCTCGTCGTCGGCTACGCCGAGACCGCCACCGGCCTCGGGCAGACCGTCGCCGACGCGCTCGGCTGCGCGGGGCTGCACTCCACGCGCCGCGCCGCGCCGGGCGCGCGCGGCTACGCCGGGTTCGAGGAGGAGCACTCCCACGCCACCGGCCACCGGCTGCTGCCGGCGGACCCCGCCGTCCTGGCCGCCCTCGCCGACCCGGGCGCACCCCTGGTGCTCGTCGACGACGAGCTGTCCACCGGGCGCACCGTCGCCAACACGGTGCGCGAGCTGCACGCCCGCACCGCGCGCGAGCGCTACGTCGTGGCCGGGCTGGTCGACGTCCGCTCCGCCGCCGACCGCGAGCGCCTGGCGGCGCTGGCCGCCGAGCTCGGCACCCGCATCGACGTCGTCAGCCTCGTCAGCGGCGGCGTGGACCTGCCCGCCGACGTGCTCGAGCGCGGCCGGCGGCTGGTGGAGGCCGTCGCCCCCGTCGTGCCGGTGCCCCGGCCGGGCCCGGTCGACGTCACCCCCGTGCGCGTGGACTGGCCGAGCGGGGTGGCGACGACGGCGCGCTTCGGCACCCCGCCCGCCGCCGCCGAGCTGCTCGCCGGGGCCGACCTCGCCCGGCACCTGCTCGCCGAGCTGCGCGGTGCGCAGGAGGTCCTCGTGCTCGGCAGCGAGGAGCTCATGCACGCGCCGCTGGCCGTGGCCGTCCAGCTGGCCGCCCGCCACCCCGGCCGGGTGCGCTTCTCCTCCACCACCCGCTCACCCGTGCTGGCCGTCGACGCCGGCGACTACGCCGTCCGCAGCTCGGTGGCCTTCACCAGCCACGACCCGGCCCTCGACGGCCCCGGTCCCCGCTACGCGCACAACGTGCGCCGCGCGGTGCCCTGGGACGCCCTCGTCCTCGTCGTCGACAGCGCCTCCGACCCCGCCCGGCTGCACGCCGACGACGGGGTGGTCGCCGCCCTCGCGCCGCTCACCGACCGGCTCCTGCTGGTCACCCTGCCCGCGGACTCCTGGAAGGACCCCACGTGAGCCTCGCGCCGCCCACGCCCACCACCGGCGCCGCCACCGCCCCGCTGCCGCGACCGCTGTCGGGACCGGGCTTCTCCTCCTACCTGCCCGAGGAGGTCAGCTGGCTGCTCACCGACCTGTCGGGCCTGGAGCTGGAGGCGCCCGCGGAGGAGCGCGAGGAGGCCGTGCAGAGCGGGGGTGCGCACTACGCCGAGTCGCTGCCGGTGGAGTACCAGCCCGACGAGCAGTACCAGCGGCTGTTCACCGAGGCGCTGCAGCGCACCGCCCGCCGCGTCGCGCTCGGGGTGGGCGTCGTCGCCGAGCTGCTGCGCGCCGAGCGGGGCGAGGGCCTGCTGCTGGCCTCGCTGGCCCGCGCCGGCACGCCGGTGGGGATCCTGCTGCGCCGCTGGGCGCTGCGCTCGGGGCTGCGCTGGCCGCACGTGGCCGTCTCCATCGTCCGCGGCCGCGGCATCGACGAGGTGGCGCTGCGCTGGATCGCCGCCCACCACGACCCCGCCGACGTCGTCTTCGTCGACGGCTGGACGGGCAAGGGCGCCATCGCGCGGGAGCTGTCCGCGGCGCTGGCGGCCGGCGGGGTGCGCGGCTTCAGCGACGACCTGGCGGTGCTGGCCGACCCCGGCCGGTGCGTGCGCACCTTCGGCACCCGCGAGGACTACCTGATCCCCTCGGCCTGCCTGAACTCCACGGTCTCCGGGCTCGTCAGCCGCACCGTGCTCAACGACCGGCTGCTGCGGCCCGGGCAGTTCCACGGCGCGAAGTTCTACGCCGACCTGGCCGGCTCCGACGTGTCCGGGGTCTTCCTGGACGCCGTCAGCGGCTGCTTCGACGACGTCGCCGCCGAGGTCCCCGCCGCGCTGGAGGCCGTGCGCGGCGGCGAGCGCGCGGCGAGCTTCGCCGGCTGGGCGCAGGTGGAGCGGATCAGCGAGCACTACGGCATCGGCGACGTCAACCTCGTCAAGCCCGGGGTGGGGGAGACGACGCGGGTGCTGCTGCGGCGGGTGCCGTGGCGGGTGCTGGTGCGCCCCGAGGCGGAGCTGACCGACCCCGGCGACCTGGCGCACGTGCGCCTGCTCGCCGCCCAGCGCGGCGTCCCCGTCGAGGAGGTCCCCGGCCTGGCCTACGCCGCCGTCGGGCTGGTCCACCCCCGCTTCACCCGCGGCGCCACCGGCGCCGACGGCCGGGCGGTCTGATGGGGCGCCTGCTCGCGGCCAGCGACCTCGACCAGACGCTGGTGTTCTCCGCCCGCTCCGCGCAGGCCGACGTCGAGCAGCTGGTGGCGGTGGAGGAGTACGAGGGCCGCACGATCTCCTGGGTCACCCCGCCGGCCTGGCGGGTGCTCGGCGACCTCGTCGCCTCGGGGTGGTTCGTGCCGGTGACCACCCGCACCCCCGAGCAGTACCGGCGCATCCGCTGGCCGCAGCGCCCCCCGCGGCACGCGGTGTGCGCCAACGGCGGGGTGCTGCTCGTCGACGGCGCCGCCGACGCGGGCTGGGCGGCCCGGGTGCGCTCGCGCCTGGCGGGCTGCGCGCCGCTGGCCGAGGTCCACGCCCGGTTGCGGCAGCTGGCCGCCGAGCTGCTCGCCGCCGCGCCCGGCTCGCAGGAGCCCGCGGTCCGGCTGGTGCCGGACCTGTTCGGCTACGTCGTGCTGCGCGAGGGCCAGCGCCCGCAGCTGGAGGGGCCGCGCCTGGGGGAGCTGGTGGAGCTGCTGGACGGCTGGGGCTACGCGGTCTCCCTGCAGGGCCGCAAGCTGTACGCGGTGCCGCGGCCGCTGACGAAGTCCGCGGCCGTCGCCGAGGTCGTCGAGCGCCGCGGTGCGGACGGCTTCGTGGCCGCGGGGGACTCGCTGCTCGACGTCGACCTGCTCGTGGCCGCCGAGCGGGCCCGCCGCCCGCGGCACGGCGAGCTGCTGCGCACCGGCTGGGAGCACCCGGGCGCCGAGCTGACCGCCGCGGCCGGAGCCGCCGCCGGCGAGGAGATCGCCCGCTGGCTGCTGGCGTCGGTCGGCTCGGCGACGGCGGTGGAGCACTAGCCTCGAGCACCACGAGGACGACCAGCCCGACGAGGCCCCGACGCAGACCGAGGAGGAACCCGGTGGATCCCGCACGCCGGTGGGCGGACGAGGCCGTGCGCGAGCTGGTGGCCGACGCCACCCGCAGCGCCGACACCCACCTGCTGCGCTTCCCGCTGCCGAGCTCGTGGGGCGTGGACCTGTACGTCAAGGACGAGTCCTCGCACCCGACCGGCTCGCTGAAGCACCGGCTGGCGCGCTCGCTGTTCCTCTACGGCCTCGTCGGCGGGCGCATCCGGGAGGGCGGCACGGTCGTGGAGGCCTCCAGCGGGTCCACGGCCGTCTCCGAGGCGTACTTCGCGCGGCTGCTGGGCCTGGACTTCGTCGCGGTCGTGCCCTCCTCCACCAGCAGGCGCAAGGTCGAGCTCATCGAGGCCTCCGGCGGGCGCTGCGAGCTCGTCGACGCGGCGGCCGGGATCGGCGCGGCGGCGCGCGAGCTGGCCGCGCGCAGCGGCGGCTACTACCTCGACCAGTTCGGCCTGGCCTCGATCGCCACCGACTGGCGCGGCAACAACAACATCGCCTGCTCGATCTTCGAGCAGCTCGCCGACGAGCGCCACCCCGTGCCGGCGTGGGTGGTCGTGGGCGCCGGCACCGGCGGCACCAGCGCCACCATCGCGCGCTACTGCCGCTACACCCGCCGCCCGACCCGCATCGCGGTGGGCGACCCGGAGGGCTCGGTGTACGCGCAGGCGTGGCGCACCGGCCGCCGCGACCTGGTCGGCCCGGGCTCGCGCATCGAGGGCATCGGGCGCCCGGCCGTGGAGGACTCCTTCCTGCCCGAGGTCGTCGACGAGGTGCTCGCCGTGCGCGACGGCGCGTCCGTGGCGGCGATGCACGCGGTCTCCGCGGTGCTGGGCATCGCCCCCGGCCCCTCGACGGGCACCAACCTCGTCGCCGCGCTGCACGTCGTGGAGCGCATGCGGGCCGCCGGCGAGCGCGGCAGCGTCGTGACGCTGCTGTGCGACCGCGGCGACCGCTACCGCGACAGCTACTACGACCAGGAGTGGGTGCGGGCGCGGGGGATCGCGCCGGAGCCCTACCGCGACGCCGTCGAGGAGGCCCTGGCGACGGGGCGCTGCGCGGGGCTGCTCGTGGGCGGGGAGCCCGCCTGAGCGGGTGGGGCGCCCGGGCGGGCCCGCCGGCTCAGAAGGAGTGCTCGGGCCCGGGGAAGGAGCCCTCGCGCACCTCGTCGGCGTAGCCGCGGGCCGCCTCGGCCAGGGCGCCGCGCACGTCGGCGTACCGCTTCACGAAGCGGCCGGTGCGCTCGCTGAGACCGGCGAAGTCCTGCCAGACCAGCACCTGCGCGTCGCAGCCCGGCCCGGCGCCGATGCCGACGGTGGGGATGGCCAGGGTGTTCGTGACCTGCTCGGCGACGTCGGCGGGCACCATCTCCAGCACCACGCTGAAGGCACCCGCCTCGGCGACGGCGCGCGCGTCGGCCACCAGGCGCGCGGCGTCCTCGCCGCGGCCCTGCACCCGGTAGCCGCCCAGGGCGTGCTCGCTCTGCGGGGTGAAGCCCACGTGCGCCATGACGGGGATGCCCGCGTCGACGACGGCGCGCACCCGGGAGGCGCTGCGCACGCCGCCCTCCAGCTTCACCGCGTGCGCGCCGCCCTCCTTCATCAGCCGCACCGCGGAGGCCACCGCCAGCTCGTCGGAGGCCTCGTAGGAGCCGAACGGCAGGTCGGCCACGACGAGGGCGTGCGGGGCGCCGGCCACGACGGCGCGCACCAGCGGCAGCAGGTGCTCCAGGGTCAGCGGCAGCGTCGTCGGCATCCCGAACACCGTGTTGGCCGCGGAGTCGCCCACGAGCAGCACGGGGATGCCGGCCTCGTCGAAGACCGCGGCCGTCAGCGCGTCGTAGCTGGTGAGCATCGCCCACCGGGTGCCCGCGTCCTTCCACTGCTGCAGGTGGTGCACGCGGGTGCGCCGGCGCGGCGCGGGCGCCTCGGTGGCGTAGCTCACCGGTCGACCTCGTCGGCCGGCCCGGCGTTGTGCTCGGGCAGCGGCGGCGCCAGCGGCTCGCTGGCCGCGGGCTCGCGCCAGCGGCTGGTGATGGGCAGGCGGCGGTCGCGGCCGAAGGCCTTGAAGGTGATCTTCGGGCCCGGCGCGAACTGGCGGCGCTTCCACTCCGCGCGGTCGACGAGGGTGACCACGGAGTCGACCAGGGTGCCGTCGAAGCCCTCGGCGAGCATCTCGGCGCGGCCCTTGTCGCCCTCGACGTAGTCCTCCAGGATCGCGTCGAGCACCTCGTAGGGCGGCAGCGAGTCCTGGTCGGTCTGGCCCGGGCGCAGCTCCGCCGACGGCGGCTTGGTGATGGTGCTCTCCGGGATCGGCGGCTGCTCCCCGCGCGCGGCGGCCTCGGCGTTGCGCCAGCGCGACAGCTCCCACACCAGCGTCTTGGGCACGTCCTTGAGCGGGGCGTACCCGCCGACGGAGTCGCCGTATAGCGTGGAGTAGCCCACGGCCAGCTCGCTCTTGTTGCTCGTGGCCAGGGTCAGGTGCCCCTCCTGGTTGGCCAGGCCCATGATCGTCGTACCGCGCACCCGCGCCTGCAGGTTCTCCTCGGCCACCCCCTGCAGGGGCACGGTGGCCAGGAAGGCGTCGACCATCGGGGCGATGGCGTACTGGCGGTACTCGAAGCCGCAGCGGCGCGCGAGCTCCTCGGCGTCGTCCTTGGAGTGCTGCGAGGAGTACCCCGACGGCAGCGAGATGCCGACGACGTTCTCGGCGCCGATCGCGTCGCAGGCCAGCGAGGCCACCAGCGCGGAGTCGATGCCGCCGGAGACGGCGACGACCACCGAGCGGAAGCCGTTCTTGCGCACGTAGTCGCGCAGCCCCAGCACGATCGCGGCGTGCACGTCGGCGACGTCGGGCAGCGGTTCGTGCACCTGGCCCGCGCGCGCGGGGTAGGCCGGCACCGGCTCCTCGGTGACGCCCACCCGGTGCACGCGGTCCTCCCAGCCGGGGGTCGTCACCCCCGCCGGCAGGTCCAGGTCGGTGACGACGAGGGACTCGCGGAACTGCGGGCCGCGGGCCAGCACCCGCCCGTCGGCGGCCACCACGAGGGAGTCGCCGTCGAAGACGAGCTCGTCCTGGCCGCCGACGGCGTTGACGTAGGCGATGGGGCAGCCGGCCTCGGCGGCCCGGCGGGCCACCAGCTCCAGGCGCACGTCGTCCTTGTTGCGCTCGTAGGGGGAGGCGTTGAGCACCGCCAGCAGCCCGGCGCCGGCGTCGCCGGCCATCTGCACCGGCCCGCCGTCCTGCCACAGGTCCTCGCAGATCGCCACGGCCACGTCGACGCCGTGCACCCGCACCACGAGCAGGTCGTCGCCGGGCACGAAGATGCGGTACTCGTCGAAGACGCCGTAGTTGGGCAGGTGGTGCTTGGCGTAGCGGCCCACGACGCGCCCGCGGTGCAGCACGGCGGCGCAGTTCTGCGGCAGCCCGCGCGGGCGCCCGACGGCGGCCGGCCGGGAATCCTCCGCGGCCCGGTCCACGTAGCCGACGACCACGACGAGCTCGCCGTGCCCGTCGTCGGCGATCTCGGCCGCCAGCCGGCCCAGCGCCCGCTTGGAGGCGTCGACGAAGGACGTGCGCAGCGCCAGGTCCTCCACCGGGTAGCCGGTGACGGCGGTCTCGGGGAACAGGACGAGGTGCGCGCCGTCCTCGGCGGCGCGGCGCGTCCACTCCCGCACCGCGCGCACGTTGCCGTCGAGGTCGCCGACCGTCGTGTCGATCTGCGCCATGGCCACCCGGAGCTGAGGCATGCACCCACCCTAGTGAGCCGGTGCCCCGCGCCCCGCCCGCGCCCCGCCCGCGGTCCGCCCGCCGGGGCGGCCGCCGCGTGCGCGATGATGCACCCCGGGGCCGGGCGAGCACCGCCGACGGCCCGGCGAGCGAGCGACGGGAAGGCTGCCATGGACCGCCAGCAGGAGTTCGTGCTGCGGACGCTGGAGGAGCGGGACATCCGCTTCGTCCGGCTCTGGTTCACCGACGTCATCGGCACGTTGAAGTCGGTGGCGATCGCGCCCGCCGAGCTGGAGGGGGCCTTCGGCGAGGGCATCGGCTTCGACGGCTCCGCCATCGAGGGCCTCTCGCGCGTGTCGGAGTCCGACATGCTGCTCAAGCCGGAGCCGTCGACCTTCCAGGTGCTGCCCTGGCGCACCAGCGACGAGCACCAGGGCACCGCCCGCATCTTCTGCGACATCCTCACCCCGGACGGTCAGCCGGCCCGCTCGGACCCGCGCCACGTCCTCAAGCGGGCCCTGGACCGGGCCGCGCAGCACGGCTACACCTTCTACACGCACCCCGAGATCGAGTTCTACCTCTTCAAGGGCCCGCTGCAGCGCGGCGCCGTGCCCGAGCCGGTCGACTACGTCGGCTACTTCGACAACCACCCCGGCGGCACGACGACCGACTTCCGCCGCGAGGCGATCTCGGTGCTGGAGAGCATGGGCATCTCGGTGGAGTTCAGCCACCACGAGGGCGGCCCGGGGCAGAACGAGATCGACCTGCGCTACGCCGACGCGCTGACGACGGCCGACAACATCATGACCTTCCGCACCGTGCTCAAGGAGGTCGCCGGCGAGCAGGGGCTGTACGCCAGCTTCATGCCCAAGCCGCTGGCGGGCGAGCCCGGCTCGGGCATGCACACCCACCTGTCGCTGTTCGACGGCGACGCCAACGCCTTCTGGGAGGCCGGTGCGGAGTACCAGCTCTCGCGCACCGGCCGGCAGTTCATCGCCGGCATCCTGCGCCACGCCGCGGAGATCACCGCCGTCACCAACCAGTTCGTCAACTCCTACAAGCGGTTGTGGTCCGGCGGCGAGGCCCCCAGCTACATCTGCTGGGGCCACAACAACCGCTCCGCCCTGGTGCGCATCCCGATGTACAAGCCCAGCAAGGGCCAGTCGGTGCGCATCGAGTACCGCGCGCTGGACTCCGCGGCCAACCCCTACCTGGCGTTCGCGCTGCTGCTGACCGCCGGGCTCAAGGGCATCGAGGAGGGCTACGACCTGCCCGACGGCGCCGAGGACGACGTGTGGTCGCTGACCGACGCCGAGCGCCGCGCGATGGGCATCGAGCCGCTGCCGCAGAGCCTGGAGCACGCCGTCAGCATCATGGAGCGCTCGGAGCTGGTGGCCGAGGCCCTCGGCGAGGGGGTGTTCGACTTCTTCCTGCGCAACAAGCGCCAGGAGTGGAGCGACTACCGCGCCCAGGTGACGCCGTTCGAGCTGCAGCGGTACCTGCCGCTGCTGTGAGGCACCCGTGAGCCCGGGACCGGCGGCGGGCCGCCGCGCCAGCGCCGCCGCGCAGCTGGTGCGGGCGGGTTCCGCCGACCCCGACCGCGCCCTGCGCCTGCTGCGGGACCCGGCGCTGGCGGGGGTCGTGCGCGGCGACGGCGAGCACGAGTTCACCGACGCCACGGCCGCCCTCGTGCGCGCGCTGGGGCGCACCGCCGACCCGGACCAGGCCCTGCTCGGCCTGGTCCGGTGGGCGGAGTCCCTCACCGCGGGCCTGGACCGCGACACCGGCCCCGCCGAGGCGCAGGCCGCCGCGGTGGCCCTGGACCTGCTGCGCGCCGGCGACGTCGGGCAGGTGGTGGGCACCCGCGCCCGCCTGCTGGCCGTCCTCGGCGGCTCGCTGGCGCTGTCCGACCACCTGGTCCGCCACCCGCGGCACTGGACGGTGCTCGCCGCGGCGGTCCCGCCCGACCCCGGCGAGCTGCGCGCCGAGCTGCTGGCCGCCGTGGGCGCCGACCCCGCCGACCCCGTCCCGGTGGCCACCACCGGGCGCGGCGGGCTCAGCCCCGCCGACGCGCTGCGGGTGGCCTACCGCCGCCGCCTGCTCGGCCTCGCCGGCCGGGACCTGGCCGCCGCCGACCCCACCACGCTGCTGCACGTCACCTCCGCCGAGCTGGCAGACCTGGCCGCGGCCGCCCTCGAGGCGGCCCTGGCCGTCGCCCGCTCGGAGCTGCCCGAGCACGGACCCGGCTCCTGGCGCAGCTGCCGGCTGGCGGTCATCGGCATGGGCAAGACCGGCGGGCGGGAGCTGAACTACCTCTCCGACGTCGACGTCGTCTACGTCGCCGAGCCCGCCGACGGCGCCGACGAGGCGGAGGCCGTCGCCGCCGCCACCCGGCTCGCCGCGGGCCTGCAGCGCGTCTGCTCCACGCCGACGGCCGAGGGGTCGCTGTGGGAGGTCGACGCCGCGCTGCGCCCCGAGGGCAAGGCCGGCCCGCTGGTGCGCACGCTCGCCAGCCACGTGGAGTACTACCGGCGCTGGGCCAAGACGTGGGAGTTCCAGGCGCTGCTGAAGGCGCGGCCGGTGGCCGGCGACCTCGCGCTGGGCCGCGCCTACGTCGAGGCCATCGCCCCGATGGTCTGGAGCGCCAGCGAGCGCGAGCACTTCGTGGCCGACGTGCAGGCCATGCGCCGGCGCGTGGAGTCCCTCGTCCCCAGCCGCGAGGCCGACCGCCAGCTCAAGCTCGGCGCCGGGGGCCTGCGCGACGTGGAGTTCAGCATCCAGCTGCTGCAGATGGTCCACGGCCGCAGCGACGAGCGGCTGCGGCACAGCGCCAACACCCTGGAGGCCCTCGACGGGCTGGCCGCCTACGGCTACGTCGGGCGCCACGACGCGGGCGAGCTGGACCACGACTACCGGCTGCTGCGCTCCCTGGAGCACCGCATCCAGGTGCAGCGGCTGCGGCGCACCCACGTGCTGCCCACCGGCGAGGCCGACCTGCGCCGGCTCGGCCGGGGCCTGGGCCTGCGCGGCGACCCGGTCGCCGCCCTGGAGGAGGTCTGGCGCGGCACCCGCCGGGACGTGCGCCGCCTGCACGAGAAGCTCTTCTACCGCCCGCTGCTGACCGCCGTCTCGCAGCTGTCGGCCGCCGACGCCCGCATCGACGCGCAGCTGAGCCCGGCGGCCGCCCGCGAGCGGCTGGCCGCCCTGGGCTACCGCGACCCCGCGGGCGCGTTGCGCCACCTGGCCTCGCTGACCTCCGGGGTCAGCCGCCGCGCGAGCATCCAGCGCACCCTGCTGCCGGTGATGCTCGGCTGGTTCGCCGACGGCGCCGACCCCGATGCCGGGCTGCTGGCCTTCCGGCAGGTCTCCGAGGCGCTCGCGGGCACCCAGTGGTTCCTGACGATGCTGCGCGACGCCGGTGCCGCCGCCGAGCGGCTGGCCTACGTCCTGTCCGCCGCCCGGCTGCCGGTGGAGCTGCTGCGCCGCTCCCCGGAGGCGGTGGCCGTCTTCGCCGACGACGAGCGCCTGGCCCCCTACGACGTCGCCGAGGTCATGGCCGACGCGGAGGCCGCCGCCCGCCGCCGCGACGACGTCGCCTCGGCCGTCATGGCCGCCCGCGGGGTCCGCCGCCGCGAGCTGTTCCGCACCGTCGTCGCCGACCTCGTCGGCGTGCGCGACCTGGCCGGCGTCGGGCGCGCGCTGGCCGACGCCGACCAGGCGCTGCTGGAGGTGGCGCTGGCGGCGAGCGCGCGCGAGGTCGAGCGCCGCCGCGGCGCCGCGCTGCCCACCCGCCTGCTCGTCGTCGGCATGGGCCGCCTGGGCGGGCAGGAGACCGGCTACGGCAGCGACGCGGACGTGCTGCTCGTGCACGACCCGCTGCCGGGGGCGGGGGAGGCGCAGGCGCAGCAGGCGGCCACCGAGGTGGTGGCCGAGCTGCGCCGCCAGCTGTCCGCCGCGGGTCCCGAGCCGGGGCTGGAGGTGGACGCCGACCTGCGCCCGGAGGGCCGCAACGGCCCGCTGGTGCGCTCGCTGGCCGGCTACCGCGCCTACTACGAGCGCTGGGCGCAGCCGTGGGAGGCGCAGGCGCTGCTGCGCGCGCGCCCGGTCGCCGGCGACGCCGACCTCGGCGAGGCCTTCCTGCACCTGGTGGACCCGCTGCGCTGGCCCGCGCAGGGGCTGGCCGAGGCCGACGTGCGCGAGGTGCGGCGCATCAAGGCGCGCGTGGAGGCCGAGCGGTTGCCGCGCGGGGCGGACCCGCTGCGCCACCTCAAGCTGGGGCGCGGCGGCACCTCCGACGTGGAGTGGACCGTGCAGCTGCTGCAGCTGCAGCACGCCGGCGAGCACGAGGGGCTGCGCACCACCTCCACGCCGGCGGCGCTGGCGGCGGCCGTGCGCGCCGGCCTGCTCGGCGAGGAGGACGCCGAGGTGCTGCGCCAGGCCTGGGACCTGGCCTCGCGCGCGCGCAACGCCGTCACCCTGTGGCGGGGCAAGCCGGGGGACTCGCTGCCGACCCAGGTGCGCGACCTCGACGGGGTGGCCCGCTTGTTCGGCTTCGAGCCCGGCAGCTCGCAGGAGTTCGAGGAGCTGTACCTGCGCACCACCCGCCGCTGCCGGGCCGTCGTCGAGCGCGTCTTCTACGGCCGCTGAGCCCCCGCCCGGCCTCAGCCGGCGCGCAGCAGCGGGACGACGTCGGCGCTGAACTGGGTCAGGAAGCGCGACTGGTCCTGCCCGGGGGCGTGGAAGACCAGGTGGGTGAACCCCGCGTCGACGTACTCCTGCACCCTGGCGGCGACCTCGGCGGGGTCGGAGGCCACGATCCAGCGCTTGGCGACCTGCTCGATGGGCAGCTCGTCGGCCAGCCGCGCCATCTCCACCGGGTCGTGCACCTGCGCCTTCTGCTCCGGCGTCAGCGACAGCGGCGCCCAGAAGCGGGTGTTCTCCAGCGCCTTCGCGGGGTCCTCGTCGAAGGACAGCTTGATCTCGATGGTCCGGTCGATCTGCGACTCGCTGCGCCCGGAGGCCTGAAGGCCCTCGCGCAGCGCCGGCAGCAGGGTCTCGGAGTACAGCTCCATGCCCTTGCCGGAGGTGCAGATGTAGCCGTCCCCGGCGCGGCCGGCGTACTTGGTGACCCCCGGGCCGCCACCGGCCACGTAGATCGGGACCGGCTGCGCGGGGCGGTCGTACACGGTCGCGTCGTGCAGGCGGTAGAACTCGCCCTCGAAGGTGACGCGCTCCTCGCTCCACAACCTCCTGATGAGGCGCACGGCCTCGCGCAGCCGGGCGAAGCGCTCCTTGACCTCGGGGAAGTCCACGCCCACGGCGGTCTCGTTGAGCGCCTCGCCGGTGCCGATGCCCAGGATCGCGCGGCCGGGCGCCAGGCAGCCCAGGGTGGCGAACGCCTGGGCGACCACCGCCGGGTTGTAGCGCAGGGTGGGGGTCAGCACGCTCGTGCCCAGCTGCACGCGCGAGGTCTTCGCCGCCACCCACGGCAGCCACACCAGCGCCGAGGGGGCGTGGCCGTCGACGTGGCGCCAGGGCTGGAAGTGGTCGGAGATCCACACCGAGTCCAGACCCGCCTCCTCGGCCTGCACCGCGAAGTCGGCCAGCTCGCCGGGGGCGAACTGCTCCGCCGACGCCTTGTAGCCCAGCTTCAGCGGCTGCCCGTGGGTGTCCACGCTCTCGCTCACCGTGTCCTGCCTCTCCTCGTGCCTCGGAGGCTCAACCTAACCGCCGCCGGGGCGCCCTTCCCGCGGGGACCCGGGTGCGGTAGAAGAGCGGCACCCCCGAGCCGCCCGGCCCGGCCGACCCCGTGGAGCACCGTGGACCCCTCCGTCGAGATCGTCGAGTTCACCCCGACGCCCGAGCAGTACGCCTGGACGTTCGGCGGTGCCGCGCCCGTGATGAGGGTGCGGCCGGGCACCGCGCTGCGGCTGTGGAGCGACGACGCGTTCTGCGGCCGGCTGCGCAGCACCGCCGACCTTCCGAGCGCCTCGCTGCGGATGCCGTTCGTCAACCCGCAGACGGGACCGTTCTACGTGGAGGGGGCGCAGCCGGGGGACACCCTCGTGCTGCACCTGGCGGAGCTGACGCCCGCCCGCGACTGGGGGGCCTCCTCGCTCATCCCGTTCTTCGGCGGGCTCACGAGCACCGACCGCACGGCGACCCTGCAGCCGCCGCTGCCGGAGCGCACCTGGATCTACGCCCTGGACCGGGCGGCCGGCACGGTGGCCTTCGAGAGCTCCGACGGCGGCTTCACCCACCCGCTGCCGCTGGAGCCCATGCTGGGCACGGTCGGCGTGGCCCCCGCGGCCGGCGAGGTGCGCGCGGCCCTGGTGCCGGACGTCTTCGGCGGCAACATGGACACCCCCGAGATGAAGGCGGGCACCACCGTCTACCTGCGCGTCAACGTCGAGGGGGCGCTGTTCTCCCTCGGGGACGGGCACTACCGCCAGGGCGAGGGGGAGTCCTGCGGCACGGCCGTCGAGGGCGCGATGACCACCCTCGTGCTCGTCGACCTGCTCAAGGGTTCCGCCTCCGGCGGCGGACCGGCGTGGCCGCGGCTGGAGAGCGACGAGCACTGGACCGTCGTGGGCTCGGCCCGCCCGCTGGAGGACGCCTGGCGCGCCGGGCAGGTCGACGCGGTCCGCTGGCTGCAGGAGCTGCACCGGCTCGACGAGCTCGACGCCTACCAGCTGCTCTCGCAGGTCAGCGAGGTGCCGCTGGCGAACGCGGTGGACGTCAACTACAGCGTGACCACGAAGCTGCCCAAGCGGCTGCTGCCGGCCGCCAGCGCCTACCAGGGCACGCACGAGCGCCTGCGCGCGCTGGCGCGCGGCTGAGGCGGGCGCGGTGGACCTGCAGCTGGAGGGCGCGAAGGTCCTCGTCAGCGGGGGGACGCGCGGCATCGGCGCGGCCGTCGTCGCGGAGTTCCTCGCCGAGGGCGCGGACGTGTCGCTGTGCGCGCGCACCGCCTCCGACGTGGAGGCCGCGGTGGCGGCGGCGCACGGACCGGGCACGCTCAGCGGCCGTGCGCTCGACGTCTCCGACCGCGAGGCGGTCACCGCCTGGGTCGACGGCGCCGCCGCCGAGATGGGCGGCCTGGACGCCGTGGTCGCCAACGTCAGCGCCATCGCCGCGGCCCCCGACCTGGAGTCGTGGCGGTTGTCGCTGGACGTCGACCTCATGGGCACGGTCGCGCTGGTCGACGCCGCGCTGCCGCACCTGCGCCGCAGCGGCGGCGGGTCGATCGTCACCATCGGCAGCGTCTCCGGGCGCGAGGTCGACGCCTTCGCCGGCCCGTACGGCACGGTGAAGGCGGCGCTCGTGGCCTACACGCAGGGGCTGGCGCACCAGCTGGCGGCCGAGGGGATCCGCGCGAACACCGTCTCCCCGGGCAACACGTGGTTCCCCGGCGGCGTGTGGGACCTCACCGAGCGCAACGACCCGGAGTTCTTCGCCGAGGCCCTCGCGCTCAACCCCACGGGCCGGATGGCCACCCCCGAGGAGGTCGCCCGCCCGGTGGTGTTCCTGTCGAGCCCGGCCGCGAGCTTCGTCTCCGGCACCAACCTCCTCGTCGACGGTGCGCTGACCCGCGGGGTGCAGCTGTGAGGCTCAGGCGCCCGTGAAGCGGACCTCGCCGATGGCCGTGCGGTCGAAGGCGCGCCCGGCGCCGGGCGCGCTGACGCCGGTGACCGTGAGGTCGACCCGGCTCGCCTCGGCGGGTGCCACCGCCAGGGCCTGCAGCTCGCGCACGCCGTCGGCGAGGTCCTGGTGCACCGTCGTGGTGCCCGCCGGCCCGGTGAACGCCCACGTCACCGCGAGCACGCGACGCCCCTGCGGGTAGCGGTCGGTGCCGTCGTGCGGGTCGACCTTGGCCAGGCCGTTGACCAGCCCCACCTCGCTGATGCGCACCGGCTGGGCGAAGGTGAACGTCAGCGTCAGGCCGCTGGCGTCGCCCTCGGTGCGCCACGCCGTCGCCGGGTCCCCGTCGAGCAGGTTGGCGGCCGCGTAGGAGGTGCTCCGCCCTCCTGCGTCGGTGCTGTCGGGGGAGGTGGCCGGGGCCTGCACCGCGGCGGGCACGAGCACGCCGGTCGGGCGCGCGACGGCGGGGACGGGGGTGGCGACCGGCGGCGCGGGCGCGGCGGGGGAGGGCGGCTGCACGGCGGGTGCGGAGGTGCGCGGCGGTGCGGCGGCCACCGTCGTCACCGGCTCCGGGCGCAGCAGCCACCACGTCGAGGTGGCCACCGCGGCCACGAGCGCCACCCCGAACGCGCCCAGGACCACCCCGGACTGCACCCGCGAGGGGGTGGCCGCGACGACGGGCCGGGCCGGGCGGGTGGTGCGGGCGGGGGAGGGCTGCGGGGGCGTGGGCCGTCCCGCGCGCCGGCGCACGTGGCGGGCGGCGGGTGCCGGCGGCGCGGCGGGGGCCGGCGGCGCGAGGGGCGCCGGGCGGGCACCGCCGTCGGCGGCCGGCGCGGTGCGCCGGTTCCCGCAGGTCCAGCAGAAGGTGTCCGCCTCGCGCATCCCGCAGCCGCAGGCGTGGCACGTCGTCGTCACGATGTCGATCCAGTCCGTGGGAGCCACCCGGACGCGGTCCGGCCCGCGACGTCCTGTCGGCGAGGAGGCGCACGATACTGCGCACGACGCGACGAGCCCAGCACCCGTGGTGAGGTGCTGGGCTCGTCGTGCTCCGTGGCGTCGGGACGCCGCGGGATCAGATGTCGTAGTAGAGCTCGAACTCGTGCGGGTGCGGGCGCAACCGGATCGGGTCGACCTCGTTGGTGCGCTTGTAGTCGATCCAGGTCTCGATGAGGTCCGAGGTGAACACGCCACCCTCGAGGAGGTAGTCGTGGTCCTTCTCGAGCTCGTCGAGGACGGCCGGCAGCGAGTACGGGACCGTCTTGATGTTCGCGTGCTCCTCGGGCGGGAGCTCGTAGAGGTCCTTGTCGACCGGGTCGGCCGGCTCGATGCGGTTCTTGATGCCGTCCAGGCCGGCCATGAGCTGCGCGGCGAACGCCAGGTACGGGTTGGCCGACGGGTCCGGCACGCGGAACTCCAGGCGCTTGGCCTTGGGGGAGTTGCCGGTGATCGGGATGCGGATGCAGGCGGAGCGGTTGCGCGCCGAGTACACGAGGTTGACCGGAGCCTCGAAGCCCGGGACCAGGCGGTGGTAGGAGTTCACCGTCGGGTTGGTGAACGCCAGCAGCGACGGCGCGTGGTGCAGCAGGCCGCCGATGTACCAGCGGGCGAGGTCGGACAGGCCGCCGTAGCCCTTCTCGTCGTAGAAGAGCGGCTCGCCGTCCTTCCACAGCGACTGGTGGCAGTGCATGCCCGAACCGTTGTCGCCGAACAGCGGCTTCGGCATGAACGTCACCGTGTGGCCGTTGCGCAGCGCGACGTTCTTGATGATGTACTTGAAGAGCAGCAGCTGGTCGCCGGCGTTCTTCAGCGTGTCGAACCGGTAGTTGATCTCGGCCTGGCCGGCGGTGCCCACCTCGTGGTGCGCGCGCTCGACCTTCAGGCCCGCCTTCTCCAGCTCCACGACCATCTCGTCGCGCAGGTCGGCGAAGTGGTCGATCGGCGGCACGGGGAAGTACCCGCCCTTGTAGCGGGTCTTGTACCCGAGGTTGCCACCCTCCTCCTTGCGGCCGGTGTTCCACGCGGCCTCGATGGAGTCGATGTGGTAGTACGACTCGCGCTCGTTCGTCTCGAACCGCACGTCGTCGAAGATGTAGAACTCCGCCTCGGGGCCGAAGAAGACGGTGTCGGCGATGCCGGTCGTCTTCAGGTAGGCCTCGGCCTTCATCGCGACGTTGCGCGGGTCGCGGCTGTAGGGCTCGTCGGTGAAGGGGTCCACGATGGAGTGGTTGATGACCAGCGTCTTCTCGGCCCGGAAGGGGTCGAGGTACGCCGACGTCGGGTCCGCGATGAGCTTCATGTCGGACTCGTGGATGGCCTGGAAGCCGCGGATCGAGGACCCGTCGAACATCTGGCCCTCGGTGAGGGCGTCGGCGTCCAGCGACTTCGCCGGGACGGTGAAGTGCTGCATGACACCCGGCAGGTCGCAGAAGCGGATGTCGACGAACTTCACGTCCTGTTCGTCGATGTACTTCAGGACCTCTTCGGAGTTGCTGAACATCCAACCTCCAGGAACGGAACCGGCTCGGCGCTCGAGCCGCCGTGGACGCGCTGACCGTAGGCGCACGATGTTTCGGCCTTGTTACACCCGCGTTTCCGCAACCTTACCGACGTCCCGCCGCCCGCGGCGGGCGCCCCCCCGGGCGGGGTGGGGCGGCCGGGCGGCGGGGCCCGGCGCCGGGGCGGGGGCGCGGCGGCGGCGCCGAAACCAGGTCGGGTGGCACAGCACGCCAG
>NZ_JBJLSF010000024.1:0-51021 GCF_050871885.1 Kineococcus aridisoli
GAGCAGAAGATGGAGGAACAACACCAAAGGAATCCCCAACCACCACCCAGATGAGCGGTGGCCATACGGGGTTGATTGATTTGGCATCAACACTTGGCACACTGTTGAGTTCTCAAGAACCGGACGCCCACCCAGCCGACCCCACCAAGAGGCCAACTGAAGAGAGACAACTTCCCCACCTTAACCCGGAACCAGGCCGACAAGCAACCCAGCCCCCGATCAGGCTTCCGGCGCCACCGACCCCGACCCAGCCCCGCGGCCCTTGCGGCCCGCTGCGCTGCCCCGTCCCGGCGACATGAAGAACAGTAGACGGCGCCCGGGCCCGCAAGCAAATCGTGCGGGCGCCGGGCACCGATCGCCTACTGCTGCAACGGTAGTGCCACGGCAGCGAGCGACTTCTTGCCGCGGCGGAGGACGGCGTAGCGGCCGTGCAGCAGGTGCACGTCCGCGAGAGTGGCGTCGACGTCGGTGACCTTGGTGTTGTTCACGTACGCGCCGCCCTCTCCGATGGTCCGGCGCGCCCCGCTGAGGCTCGGGGCGAGGCCCGTGTCCGCGAAGAGCTGGGCGAGCCGGACGTCGGTGGCCTCCGGGGAGGCCGTCGGCAGCTCCTCCAGCGCCCCGCGCAGGATGCGCTCTTCGATGCCGGACAGGTCCGAGCCCCCGAACAGCGCCGCTGAGGCGTCCTCGACGGCGACCGCGGCCGCCTCCCCGTGCACCAGGGCGGTCACCTCGTGCGCGAGGGCCCGCTGGGCGGCGCGCGCTCGCGGCGCCTCGAGCACCTGCCGGCCCAGGTCCTCGATCTCCTCGCGGCTGCGGAAGCTGAAGGCCTTGAGGTAGTCGACGACCTTGGCGTCCTCGGCGTTGAGCCAGAACTGGTAGAAGGCGTAGGGCGAGGTCAGGTCCGCGTCCAGCCACACCGCCCCCGACTCCGTCTTGCCGAACTTCGTGCCGTCGGCCTTGGTGAGCAGCGGAGTGGCCAGCGCGTGGACGGTGTGCTGATCGACCCGGCGCACCAGCTCGCAGCCGGCGGTGATGTTGCCCCACTGGTCCGAGCCGCCCAGCTGCAGCGTGCAGCCGTGCCGGCGGTGCAGCTGGAGGTAGTCGTTGGACTGCAGCAGCACGTAGGCGAACTCGGTGAAGCTGATGCCCGTGGTGGCCAGCCGCTTGCTGACCGCCTCGCGGTCCAGCATGCGGTTGACGCTGAAGTGCTTGCCGACGTCGCGCAGGAACTCGATGGTCGACATCGACTGCGTCCAGTCCAGGTTGTTGACCATGGTCGCCGCGGCGGGGCCGTCGAAGTCCAGGAAGGGCGCGATCTGGGCCTGCAGCCCGCTGACCCAGCCCGCCACCGTCGCCGGGTCGTTCATCGTCCGCTCCGCCGAGGGGCGCGGGTCGCCGACCAGGCCGGTGGCGCCGCCGACCAGGATCAGCGGGTGGTGGCCGGCCTGCTGCAGGCGCTTGGCGGTCAGCACCTGCACGAGGTGACCCACGTGCAGGCTGGGTGCGGTCGGGTCGAAGCCGACGTAGTAGGTGAGCGGTCCGCTCTGCAGCGCCTCGCGCAGCGCGGCCTCGTCGGTGGAGTGCGCCACCAGGCCCCGCCACTGCAGTTCGTCCCAGACGTCGCTCACGGTCCGTCGGCTCCTCAGGTCTTCGCTCGGGGCGACCGTCGCCCGCCGACACGGTACGCGGAGACGGTCGGGTCGTTCACGAGGGAAGCGCGCCAGGGCGTGGGCGCCCCGGCCCCGGCGACTCCGACGCGGGGCCCCCACACGACGGCCTCGTCGGGGACGACCTCCCCCGCCCGCACCTCCAGCGGTCCCGCCCCGCAGACGTCCGCGCCGTTCAGCGTTCCCGTCACCGCCAGCGCCTGCGTCAGGCGGGCCGGGCCGCGGGCCAGGTCGACGTCGCGGCGGGCCGCGGGGCGGCGCGAGCGCGCCCGGTCGAGACCCTCGACGACCTCGCCCGCGCGCAGGAGCACCGCGGACGCCGTGCCCTCCGGCCCGCAGACGAGGTTCACGCACCAGTGCATGCCGTAGGAGAAGTAGACGTAGGCGTGCCCCGGTGGGCCGAACATCACCGCGGTGCGGGGCGTGCGGCCGCGGAAGGCGTGCGAGCCGGGGTCGGCCTCCCCCGCGTACGCCTCCACCTCCGTCAGCCGCACCGCCACCACCCCGTCGTCGGTGCGGTGCCGCACGACGCAGCCGAGCAGCTCGCGCGCCACGACGAGCACGTCGCGCGCGTAGAAGGCGCGATCCAGCAGCACGCTCAGGACGCCGTCTCCGGCCGGGCCCAGGCCAGGTGCGCGGCCAGGGCGTCCTGAGCGGCCTCCAGCTGCTCGGCCACCCGCACCGGCGCGGTGCCGCCGACGCCGTCGCGGGAGGCCAGCGAGCCCTCCAGCGTGAGGACGTCCTTCACCTGCGGCGTCAGGTGCGGCGAGATCGCGGCGAGCTCCTCGACCGTGAGGTCCCACAGCTCGACGCTGCGCCCCTCCGCGGCGCTGCGCTCCTCGCAGCGGCGCACGCACGCACCGGAGATGCGGTGCGCGTCGCGGAACGGGACGCCCTGGCGCACCAGCCACTCGGCGACGTCGGTGGCCAGCGCGAAGCCCTGCGGTGCCAGCGCCGCCATGCGGTCGGTGTGGAAGTGCAGCGTGGCGACCATGCCCGCGACCGCCGGCAGCAGGACCTCGAGGGTGTCCACGGCGTCGAAGACCGGTTCCTTGTCCTCCTGCAGGTCGCGGTTGTAGGCCAGCGGCAACCCCTTGAGGGTGGTCAGCAGACCGGTGAGGTCGCCGACGAGCCGGCCGGCCTTGCCGCGCGCCAGCTCGGCGACGTCGGGGTTCTTCTTCTGCGGCATGATGCTCGACCCCGTCGACCAGGCGTCGTCGAGGGTGACGAAGGAGAACTCCTTGGTGGCCCAGGCGATGACGTCCTCGGAGAGGCGGGACAGGTCGATGCCGATCATGGCCGCCACGAAGGCGAACTCGGCCGCCACGTCGCGCGCGGCGGTGCCGTCGATGGAGTTCTCCACGCTGCGCGCGAAGCCCAGCTCGTGCGCCACGGCCAGCGGGTCCAGGCCCAGCGAGGAGCCGGCGAGGGCGCCGGAGCCGTACGGGGAGACCGCCGCGCGCGCGTCCCAGTCGCGCAGCCGCTCGACGTCGCGCAGCAGCGGCCAGGCGTGCGCCATGAGGTGGTGGGCCAGCAGGACCGGCTGGGCGTGCTGCAGGTGCGTGCGGCCCGGCATCGCCGCGCCCGAGTGGGCGGCGGCCTGGGTCAACAGCGCCTCGACCACGTCGAGGACGCCGCCGGCGACCAGGCGGGCGTGCTCGCGCAGGAACATCCGCAGCAGCGTCGCGATCTGGTCGTTGCGCGAGCGCCCGGCGCGCAGCCGGCCGCCGACGTCCTCACCGGCGTGCCGCAGCAGCGCCTGCTCGAGGACCACGTGCACGTCCTCGTCGTCCTCGGCGGGCACGAGGGCGCCGGAGACCACGTCCGCCTCCACCGCGTCCAGGCCGGCGAGCAGCCGGGCCAGGACGTCGTCGTCGAGCAGACCCGCCCGGTGCAGGACGCGGGCGTGCGCGCGCGAGCCGGCGAGGTCGTAGCGGGCGAGGCGGAAGTCGAAGTGGGTCGACTTCGACAGCGCGGCCATCGCGGCGGCGGGGCCGCTGGCGAAGCGGGCTCCCCAGAGCCCCTTCTCGCCCTGGCCGGGGGTGGACGGGGAGGCGGTCGCGTCAGTCATCGGCTCTCTCGTGGTCGGCGCCGGAGGGGTCGGCGCTGGCGGGTGGGACGGGTTCACCGCGGCGGGCCAGTGCGAGGAAGCGCTCGGCGACCGCGGCACCGCCGGTGGGGTCGCGGGAGATGACGAGCACGGTGTCGTCACCGGCGATGGTGCCCAGCAGCACCGGCATCCTCGAGTGGTCGATGGCGCTGGCCAGGAACTGCGCGGCCCCGGGCGGGGTGCGCAGGACCACCAGGTTCGCGGACGCCTCGGCGCTGACGAGCAGCTCCTCGCACCAGCGGGCCAGCCGGGCGTCCAGGACCTCCTGGCCGACGCCGCTGCGCGGGGTGCGGTCCCCGCCCTCGGCGGGCAGCGCGTAGACCAGGCCGCGCTCGCCGTCGCGCACCTTGACGGCCCCGAGCTCGACGAGGTCGCGCGAGAGCGTCGCCTGCGTCACCGCCACGCCCTCCTCTGCCAGGTGCGCGGCCAGCTCGGTCTGCGAGCGCACCGGGGTGCGGGTGAGCACCGCGGCGATCCGGTCGTGGCGGAACGCCTTGGTGCCCGTCCCCGTGCCCGGGTGCTGCGCGCCCTGCCCGGGGGCCGGGGGCGAGGTCATCGCGACGCCGCGAGCAACCAGACGAGCAGGGCCTTCTGCGCGTGCAGCCGGTTCTCCGCCTCGTCCCAGACCACCGACTGCGGTCCGTCGAGCACCTCGGCGTCGATCTCCTTGCCGCGGTAGGCGGGCAGGCAGTGCAGGACGAGCGCGTCGGCGGCCGCGTGCGCGAGCAGCGGTGCGGTGAGCGCGAACGGGCGGAAGCGCTCGTACTCCTGGCCCTCCTGACCCATGGAGATCCAGGTGTCGGTGGCGACGACGTCCGCGCCGGCGACGGCCGCCAGGGGGTCGGAGGTGACCGTCACCGAGCCGCCGGTGGCCTCGGCGGTGCGCTGCGCCCGCTCGAGCACCGCCGCGGACGGCAGGTCGGAGGCCGGGGTGCCGATGCGCACGTGCATCCCGGCGGTGGCGCCGCCGAGCGCGTAGGAGTGCGCCATGTTGTTCGCGCCGTCGCCCACGTAGGCCAGGGTCAGGCCGGCCAGCTCGCCTTTGTGCTCGGCGACGGTCAGCAGGTCGGCGAGGACCTGGCAGGGGTGGTAGTCGTCGCTGAGGGAGTTCACGACGGGCACCCGCGAGTGCGCCGCCATCTCCTCCAGCCGACTGTGCTCGAACGTGCGCCACACGATGGCCGCGACCTGCCGCTCCAGCACCCGCGCGGTGTCGGCCACCGGTTCGCCGCGGCCCAGCTGCGAGCTGCCCGAGTCGATGACCAGCGGCACGCCGCCGAGGTCGGCCACGCCGACGCTGAAGGAGACCCGGGTGCGCGTGGACGGCTTGTCGAAGATCAGCGCCACCGTCTGCGGCCCGGCGAGCGGTTTCTCGATGAAGCGGCCCGCGGCGCGGTCGGCCTTGAGGGCGGCCGCCAGGGACAGGACCTCGGCCTGCTCGGCGGGGCTCAGGTCGTCGTCGGCGAGGAGGTGCCGGACGGTCACGGGTTCGCTCCGTTCTGCTCGGCCGCTGCGGCGGCCGCGTCGAGGATGGCGGGGAGGGCGGTGACGAAGGTGTCCGCCAGCGCGGTCGTCAGCACCAGCGGCGGGGCGAGGCGGACCGTGTCCGGGCGTGCCGCGTTGACGATGAACCCGGCGCTCAGCGCCGCCTGGACGACGTGCGCGGCGACCGGGCGCGTCAGCGCCAGGCCCAGCAGCAGGCCCTCGCCGCGGACGGTGTCCACCAGCGGGTGGTCCAGGGCCGTCACCGCCTCCCGCAGGTGGCTGCCGACGGTGCGCACGTTGCCCAGCAGGCCGTCGCGCTCGACGGCGTGCAGGACCGCCAGGCCGGCTGCCGCGGCGACGGGGTTGCCGCCGAACGTCGTGCCGTGCTGGCCTGCGCTCAGCAGCGTGGCGTTGCGCGGGCCGAAGGCGATGACGGCGCCGACCGGGATGCCGCCGCCCAGGCCCTTGGCGAGCGTGACGACGTCGGGGACCAGGCCGCCGTGGCGCGGGGCCTGGTGCGCGAACCACTCCCCGGTGCGGCCGATGCCGGTCTGCACCTCGTCGAGGACGAGCAGGGCGCCGTGCTCGGCGGTGATGCGGCGGGCAGCCGCCAGGTAGCCCTCGGGTGCCGGGACGACGCCGTTCTCGCCCTGCACCGGTTCCAGGAACACCGCGGCGGTCGCTCCGTCGACCGCCCGACCCAGGGCGCCGAGGTCCCCGTAGGGGACGAACTCCACACCGCCCGGCAGCGGCTCGAACGGAGCCCGGTAGGCCTCCTTGTGGGTCAGCGCGAGCGCGCCCATCGTCCGGCCGTGGAAGGCGCCGACCGTCGAGACGACCTTCGTGCGGCCGGTGCGGCGGGCCATCTTGAACGCGGCCTCGTTGGCCTCGGCGCCGGAGTTGGCGAAGAAGACCGCCGAGCCCTGCGGGGCGCGGGCCACCTCCAGCAGCCGTTCGGCCAGGGCGACCTGGGGCACGCTCGCGAAGAAGTTCGACACGTGCCCCAGCGTCGTCAGCTGGGCGGTGACCGCGGCGACGAGCAGCGGGTGGGCGTGGCCGAGGGAGTTGGTCGCGATGCCGCCGAGCAGGTCGAGGTAGCGGTTGCCGTCGGCGTCCCAGACGTGGCAGCCCTCGCCGCGCACGAGGACGCGCTGCGGGGTGCCGAAGGTCTGCATGACCGAGGCGGAGTAGCGCTGGAGCCAGGCCTGCCCGCCCCCCTCGGCCACCGGCAGCGCTGCGGACGCTTCGACGGGTTCCACCGCTCCTCCTGGCTGGGGGTTCACGGCACGACCATCGTGCCGTTGCCGGAGGTCGTGAAGACCTCCAGCAGCACCGAGTGCGCCTGCCGGCCGTCGATGACCGTGGCGCGCGGGACCCCGCCGCGCACGGCGCGCAGGCACGCCTCCATCTTGGGGACCATGCCCGACTGCAGGCTGGGCAGCAGGTCGGCCAGGGCCGGTGCGGTGATCTCGCGCACGAGGGAGGCGCGGTCGGGCCAGTCGGAGTACAGACCCGCCACGTCGGTCATGACGACGAACTTCTGCGCGCCCAGCGCGACGGCGATCGCCGACGCGGCGGTGTCGGCGTTGACGTTGAGCACCCGCCCCTCGAGCGGGTTCCCGTCCTCGTCGACCTCCGGGGCGATCGTGGAGATCACCGGGATGCGGCCGGCGGCGAGCAGGTCGAGGACCGCGGCGGGGTCGACGCCCACGACGTCGCCGACCAGGCCCACGTCGACGAGCTCGCCGTCGACGAGGGCGTGCCGGCGCCGGGCGCGCAGCAGGCCGGCGTCCTCGCCGGACAGGCCGACGGCCAGCGGGCCGTGCGCGTTGAGCAGGCCGACGAGCTCGCGGCCGACCTGGCCGGTGAGGACCATCCGCACGACGTCCATGGTCTCCGGCGTCGTCACGCGCAGGCCGCCGCGGAACTCGCTGGGGATGTCCAGGCGCTGCAGCATCGCGGAGATCTGCGGGCCGCCGCCGTGGACGACGACGGGGCGCAGGCCCGCGGTGCGCAGGAAGACGACGTCCTCGGCGAAGGCGCGCTTGAGCTCGTCGTCGACCATGGCGTTGCCGCCGTACTTGAGCACCACGAGGGCGCCGTGCCACTTCTGCAGCCAGGGCAGGGCCTCGACGAGCACGCTCGCCTTGTCGGTCGCGGACAGGCCGCTGATGTCGCTCACGTGCTGTACGCGCTGTTCTCGTGGACGTAGGCGTGGGTCAGGTCGTTGGTCCACACCGTCGCCGAGCTCCCGCCGGCGTGCAGGTCGATGCGCACGTGCACCTCCCGGGGGGTCAGGTCCACCCCGGCGGGGTCCTCGTGCGGGGCGCCGCCCACGCACACGGCGACCCCGTTGAGGCTGACGTCGAGGGCCTGCGGGTCGAAGGCCGCACGGGTGGTGCCGACGGCGGCCATGACGCGGCCCCAGTTGGGGTCCTTGCCGAAGACGGCGGTCTTGAAGAGGTTGTTGCGGGCCACCGAGCGGCCCACCTCCACGGCGTCCTCCTCGCTGGCGGCGCCCACCACCTCCACGGCGATGTCGTGCTCGGCGCCCTCGGCGTCGGCCACGAGCATCCGCGCCAGGTCGGCGCACACCGAGCGGACGGCCTCGTCGAGCGCTGCGGGCTCGGGGCGCACCCCGCTCGCGCCGCTGGCCATCAGGACGACGGTGTCGTTGGTCGACGTGCAGCCGTCGGAGTCGACGCGGTCGAAGGTGGTGCGGGTGGCGCGGCGCAGGGCGCGGTCGAGGTCGGCGGGTTCGGCGACGGCGTCGGTGGTGACGACGACGAGCATCGTGGCCAGCCCGGGCGCCAGCATCCCGGCGCCCTTGGCCATGCCGCCGACGGTGAAGGACTCCTCCCCGCCCGGCCCGGTCCCGCTGGCGATGGCCTGCTTGGAGACCGTGTCGGTGGTCATGATCGCCGTCGCGGCGGCCGTGCCCCCGTCGGTGGCCAGCGCGGCGTGCGCGGCCCGCACGCCGCTCAGCAGCGTGTCGCGGAACAGCTCCACGCCGATGAGGCCGGTGGAGCAGACGACGACGTCGGCGGCGCCCGCGCCGACCAGCTCGCCGACCAGCTCGGCGGTGGCGTGGGTGGTCTGGAAGCCCTGCGGGCCGGTGAAGCAGTTGGCCCCGCCGGAGTTCAGCACGACGGCCTTGACGTGCCCGTCGGCGCTGGCGCGCTCGCTCCACAGCACCGGGTGGGCCTTGCAGCGGTTGGAGGTGTAGACGGCGGCGGCGGCGTCGAGCGGGCCGTCGTTGACGACGAGCGCGACGTCGGGACGCCCGGAGGCCTTGAGGCCGGCGGTGACCCCGGCGGCCCGGAACCCGGCGGCGGCGGTGACGCTCACGGAGCGACCCCCACGGCGCTCAGGCCGGCGTCCTCGGGCAGGCCGAGCGCGACGTTCAGCGACTGCACGGCACCGCCGGCGGTGCCCTTGACGAGGTTGTCGACGGCCGAGAGCACGATGACCCGGCGGGTGCGCTCGTCGACGGCCAGCTGCAGGGCGCAGGAGTTGCCGCCCAGCACCATGCCGGTGGAGGGCCACTGCCCCTCGGGCAGGACGGTGACGAACCGCTCGCCCGCGTAGGCCGCCTCCCAGGCGGCGCGCACGTCGGCGGCGGCCGCGCCCGGGGCCAGCTCGGCGGTGCAGGTGGCGAGGATGCCGCGCGGCATCGGCGCCAGGGTCGGGGTGAAGGAGACCGACACCGCCCGCCCGCCGGCGAGGGCGAGGTTCTGCTCGATCTCGGGGGTGTGCCGGTGCCCGCCGCCGACGCCGTAGGGGCTCATCGAACCCATGACCTCCGCGCCGAGCAGGTGGGGCTTGAGGCTCTTGCCCGCTCCGGAGGTGCCGGAGGCGGCGACGACGACGACGTCGTCGGGGGCGAGCAGGCCTGCCGCGAAGCCGGGGGCCAGGGCGAGGCTGACGGCGGTCGGGTAGCAGCCGGGGACGGCGATCCGGCGGGCGCCGGCCAGCCGCTCGCGCTGGGTGCCGCCGCCGGCCAGCGGCAGCTCGGGCATCCCGTAGGGCCAGCTGCCCGCGTGCGGGCTGCCGTAGAACCGCTCCCACTGCTCGGGGTCGGTCAGCCGGAAGTCGGCGCCGCAGTCGACGACGAGGACGTCGTCGCCGAGCTCGGCCGCCACGGCCGCGGACGCGCCGTGCGGCAGGGCGAGGAGGACGACGTCGTGGTCGGCGAGGACCTCGGCGGTCGTGGGCTGCAGGACGCGCCCGGCCAGCGGCAGCAGGTGCGGCTGCAGCGCCCCGAGCGCCGTGCCGGCGTTGGAGGCGCCGGTGAGCGCCCCGATCTCCACGTGCGGGTGGCCGAGCAGCAACCGCAGCAGTTCCCCGCCGGCGTAGCCGCTGGCCCCCGCGACAGCGACCGTGAGCCGCTTCCCCGAGTCCATGTGCATGACCATACACCCGCTCGGGTAGCCATGCACGTGCGCCGGTGCGCCGTGCTCAGGCCAGCGGGTCGTCCTCGCCGTAGGGCGCCACCACCAGCCGCCGCGCCTGCGGGGCCAGCGGCAGCGGCACGGCCCGCAGCGCGGCGGGCGTGTCCACCCCCACCCGCAGGAAGCGGCCGGACCAGGCGTCCAGCTCGCCGCGGGCGATGGCCAGCACCATCGCCACCACGTCGACGGGATCGGTCCACTCGGTGCGCTCGGCGTGCTGGCCCATGCTCGTCGACATCGCCGTGCGCACCACGCCCGGGGACAGCTCGAAGGCGCGCACGCCGTGGGCGGCGCCCGCCGCCGCGACCGCCCCGCCCAGGCGGAAGAGCGCCGCCTTGCTCGCCGCGTAGGCGGCGTAGGTGCCGCCGTCCTTGGCGGCCGCCCCCGAGCTGAGGTCGACCACGCGGCCCGAGCCGCGGCGCACCATCCCCGGCAGCACCGCCCGCACCACGTGGAAGGGCCCCAGCACGTTGGCCTCCAGCACCGCGCGCACCTGCGCCAGGTCGGCCTCCCACGGCGGCGCCTCCACCGCCTCGATGCGACCGGCCGACTGCACCAGCAGGTCGAAGCCGCCGAGCTCGTGCTCCAGGGCCCGCACCCCGTGCGCGACGGCCGCGGCGTCGCTCACGTCGAAGGCCGTCGCCACCGCCCGGCCGCCCTCGGCGGTGATGTCGTCGACGAGCTCGTCGAGCAGCCGCGCCGTGCGGGCCGCCACCCCCACGGCGAAGCCCGCCCGCGCCAGGCCGAGCGCGAGCGCACGGCCGATGCCGTGCGTCGCGCCCGTCACCAGCGCCCGCGGCTGCTCAGCCACGCTGGACCGCCCCCGTGCGGGCCGCGGCCTCGGCCACCGCGGCCTCGCGGGCCGCGCTGGCCTCCTCGGCGGTCAGCGTCCGGTCCGCAGCGCGGAAGCGCAGCCCGTACGCCAGCGACTTGCGGCCCTCGCCGACCTGGGCGCCGGTGTAGACGTCGAACAGGCGCACGTCCTCCAGCAGCGCCCCGGCACCCGCCCGCAGCGCGGCCTCGACCGCGCCCGCCGGCACGTCGGCGTCGACGACGAGCGCCACGTCCTGGGTGGCCGCCGGGTACCCGGACAGCTGCTCCACCTGCACGCTCGCCCCCACCTGGTCCAGCAGGACGTCGAGGTCCAGCTCGAAGGCGACCGCGGGCGCGGGCAGCTCCAGGGCCGAGACCGCGCCCGGGTGCAGCTCCCCGGCGTGGCCGACGACGTGCCCGGCCGCGGTGGTGATCCGGGCGCAGCGCCCCGGGTGCCACGGCGCCCGCTGCGCGGCCTCGACGACGACCGCCACGCCCGCCGCCGCGGCCACGGTGCGGGCCGCGTCCACCGCGTCCGCCCACGTCGCGGGCTCGCCGGTGCGCTCGAAGCCGTCGGCGGCCACCCCGGCCGGGCGCCGCACACCGGTCAGGACACCGGCCACGTGCAGCGGCTGGCGCGGGACGGCGGCCAGCAGGGCCGCCAGCTCCTGCTCGCCCGGGCGGCCCGCCGCGCCGAGGACCTCGGCGGCCGGTGCGCCCGGCGTCGGGTGCGTCACCGTGCCCAGCTCCACCAGCGCCAGGTCCCGCAGCCCGCGGGAGACGTTGCGGCGCACGACCTCCACCAGCGAGTCCAGCAGGCTGGTGCGCATCAGCGGCTGCTGCTCCGAGAGCGGGTTGGCCAGCCGCAGCGCCGTGCGGCGCGGGTCGTCGGCCCCCAGCCCCTGCGCGTCGTGCACCGCCGGCGCCACGAACGGGTAGCTGAGCACCTCCACGAAGCCGTCGTCGACGAGCGAGCGGGCGATCGAGCGGCGCGCGCGCTGGCCCGGCGTGAGCCCGCGCCCCGCGGGGGCGGCCGGCAGCACCGAGGGGATCGTGTCGTAGCCGCGCAGCCGGGCGACCTCCTCGACGAGGTCCACGCCCTGGCGCAGGTCCGGTCGCCACGAGGGCGGCACGACCTCCAGCCGGCCGTCCTCGGCGCGCACCGCGCAGCCGATCTCGGTGAGCGCGGCGACGACCTCGGCCTCGCCGATCGGCGTGCCCGTCAGGCGGGCGGGGAAGCCGGCGTCCAGCGCGATGGTCGGCGAGGGGGCCGGGCCCCCGTCCAGGACGACGTCGGTGGCCGTGGGGTCGGCCGTGCCGCCGCCGTGCTCGACGAGCAGGCGCACCGCCAGCTCGGCCACCTGCGCGGTCATCGCCGGGTCGACGCCGCGCTCCCAGCGCTTGGCGCCCTCGGTGGGCAGCTTGTGGCGGCGCGCAGTGCGCGCGACCGTCACCGGGGTGAAGTGCGCCGCCTCGACGAGGACGTCGGTCGTGCTCGCCGACACCTCGGTGCTCTGCCCGCCCATGACCCCGGCCAGCGAGAGCACCCGCGAGGTGCTCGGCTCGCCGGGGACCTCGTCGGTGATGAGCAGGTCCTGCGGGTGCAGGGCGCGTTCGACCCCGTCCAGGGTGGTCAGGCGCTCCCCCGGGCGGGCGCGGCGCACGACGAGCTCGCCCTGCAGCGCGCCGAGGTCGTAGGCGTGCAGCGGCTGCCCCGTCTCGAGCATGAGGTAGTTCGTCACGTCCACGGCCAGCGAGATCGAGCGCATCCCCGCCTGGCGCACGCGGTCGGCGATGAAGCGCGGGGTCGGCGCGGCCGGGTCGATCCCCCGCACGGTGCGGGCCACGAAGCGGTCGCAGCCGGCGGTGCCGTGGATCGGCGCGTCGTCGGTCAGCCGCACCGGGTAGCCGGGGCCGGCGGGCTCGGGGACCTCGACGGCGACGGGGTCGCGGAAGACCTGCGCCACCGGGCGGCCGGTGCCGTGGGCGTACTCGCGCGCGATGCCGCGGACGCTGAAGCAGTACCCGCGGTCGGGGGTGACGTTGACCTCGACGGTCTCCCCCGCCAGGCCCAGCAGCGCGAGCGCGTCCTGGCCCGGGGTCACCTCGACGCCGGGCAGGAACTGCGACAGGACGATGATCCCGTCGGAGTCGGCACCCAGGCCGAGCTCCTCGGCCGAGCAGATCATGCCATCGGAGACGTGCCCGTACGTCTTGCGCGCGGCGATCGCGAAGCCGCCGGGCAGCAGCGCACCGGGCAGCGCGACGACGACGAGGTCGCCGGCCGCGAAGTTGTGCGCGCCGCAGACGATCCCGCGGTGGCCCTCCGGGCCGGCGTGCTCGGCGCCCACGTCGAGGTGGCACCAGTTGATCGTCTTGCCGTTCTTCTGCGGCTCGGGCGTCAGGTCCAGGACGCGGCCCACCACGAGCGGGCCGGTGACGCCGGAGGTGTGCACGCCCTCCTCCTCCAGCCCGACGCGCACCAGGGAGGCGGCGACGTCGGCGCCGGTGGCGCCGGGTTCGAGGTCGACGTGCTCGGCCAGCCAGTCCAGGGGCACGCGCATCAGAGCACCCCCTCGCCCTCGCCGGTGCCCGGGTCGGCCGGGCCGCCCAGCACGTCCGCCACCGCCGACGCGGACAGGTCCTCCACGCCGAACGCCCGGCTGAACCGCACGTCGCCCTCCACCATGTCGCGCATGTCCGTCACCCCGTTGCGGAACATCAGCGTCCGCTCGATGCCCATCCCGAACGCGAAGCCCTGGTAGCGCTCGGGGTCGATCCCGCAGGCGCGCAGCACGTTCGGGTTGACCATGCCGCAGCCGCCCCACTCGATCCAGCCGCGCTCGGCCTCGCGCCCCAGGGAGAAGCGCAGGTCCAGCTCGGCGCTGGGCTCGGTGAAGGGGAAGAACGCCGGCCGCCACCGGGTCTCGACCGCGTCGCCGAACATGGCGCGCGCGAAGTGGTCCAGGGTGCCCTTGAGGTGGGCCATCGTCAGGCCCTCGTCGACCGCGATGCCCTCCAGCTGGTGGAAGACCGGGGTGTGCGTGGCGTCCAGCTCGTCGGTGCGGAACACCTTGCCGGGGCAGACCACGTACAGCGGCACCCCGCGCGTCAGCAGCGAGCGCGCCTGCACCGGCGAGGTGTGGGTGCGCAGCACGAGCCCCGAACCGGCGCCGCCCTCGGCGTCGGCGACGAAGAAGGTGTCCTGCATCTGCCGCGCCGGGTGGTCGACGTCGAAGTTGAGCGCGTCGAAGTTGAACCACTCGGCCTCGACCTCGGGCCCCTCGGCGACCTCCCAGCCCATCGCGGTGAAGACGTCGGCGACGCGCTCCATGAGCAGCGGCAGCGGGTGGCGGGCGCCGCGCTCGGGACGGCGCGCCGGCAGGGTGACGTCGACGACCTCCTCGCGCAGCGCGCGCTCGGTGCGCTCGGCCTCCAGCACGCCCGTGCGGGCGGCGAGGGCCTGGTTCAGCCGGCCCCGGGCCGCGCCCACGCGCTTGCCCGCGGCGGCCTTCTCGGGACCGGGCAGCGCGCCGATGGCGCGGTTGGCCAGGGCCAGCGGGCTGCGGTCGCCGGCGTGGGCCAGGCGGGCCGCCTTGAGCTCGTCGAGGTCGGCGGCCGCCTCGACGGCGGCGAGGGCGGCGTCGAGCGCCGCCTGCACGCTCGACTCGTCGACCGCGCCCTCGGCGCCGCCGGCGGGGTCTTCGGGCTTCGGGTCGGGCATCGGGTGTGGTTCTCCTCGATCGGGGGTGCGGCCCCGGTGGCTTCGTCGCCTGCGATCCTCCCAGACCGCCCCGCGCGGGCACGACGCAGTTCGCGCCGCGCCTACTCCTGCCCCGCCGGCACCCCGGCGGGCAGCCGGACGCGGAAGCGGGCACCGCCCGCGGGCGAGGAGGCCACCTCGACGTCCCCGCCGTGCGCCTCCACGAGACCGCGCGTGACGTACAGCCCGAGCCCGGTGCCGCTGCGCTGCCCGCCGTGCCAGAACTTGCTGAAGACGTAGGGGCGGTTCTCCGCGGGCACGCCCTCGCCGGAGTCGTCGACGGTGAGCACGACCTCCCCGGCGGTGGCCGCGACGTCGATGGCCACGGTGCCCGCGCCGTGGCGCACGGCGTTGTCGACGAGGTTGGTGACGACCTGGGCGATCCGGTCGGGGTCGGCCCACAGCTCCGGCAGCGGCGAGGCCGCGGTGAGGGTGAAGCGGTCGTCGTCGTAGCCGGCCATCCGCAGCCGGTCGACGTGCTCGCGCACGAGGGTCACCAGGTCCAGCGGGCGCCGGTGCACCGTCAACCGGCCGGCGTCGACCCGGGCGACGTCGAGCAGGTCGCCCACGAGCCGGCTCACGCGCTCGGCGTCGGCCTGCACGGTGGTGAGCATGAGCCGCTTCTGCTCGTCGCTGAAGCGGTCCCAGCGCCGCAGCAGGCTGGCGGTGAACTGCTTGACCGACGTCAGCGGCGAGCGCAGCTCGTGCGCGACGGTGGCGATGAGGCTCGCGGCGTCCGACTCCGCGCGGCGGCGCTCGTCGGGGCTGCGCAGCGCCAGGACGGCCCGCTCCAGGGTGCCGTCGGGGCGGCGGTGGTAGCGGGCGGTGACGAGCAGCTCGGCGCCGCCGGGCAGCAGCAGCAGGCGCTCGGTGTGGCCGTCGGCGGACACGCCCGTCGGCCGCTCACCGCCGGCCTGGGCCAGCACGTCCCACCAGCGGCGGCCGGAGGTGTCCTGCAGCGGCAGGGCCCGGCGGACCGGAGTGCCCACCAGCTCGGCACCGGGACGGCCGAGCAGCCGCACGGCGGCCGTGTTGACGTCGGCGATGGTGCCGTCGGCCGCGACGACGACGAGGCCGTCGGGCAGGTCGTCGAGGACGAGGGCGGTCGTCACGACGCTCACCTCTGGCGCGGGGGCGGTGGCCAGCGCCGTCGCGCCGGGCGGGTCGGCGGGCAGGGTGACGGGCACCGCCGGTGCGGCGGCGGCGATCCCCCTCGCCTCGGGCACGCGAGCGAGGGTAGGGCATGGCACCCCCGATCACCCGCCGTCACCGCGGCGGTGACCGCTCAGCGCGCGCGGCTCACCCCGCGGCGGGTCCGGCGCGCCGCTGCGCGCGGGCGCTGGCGTAGAGGCAGACGACGGCCGCGGTGGCGAGGTTGAGGCTCTCGGCGCGGCCGTGCAGCGGCACGCGCACGACGGCGTCGGCCAGCGAGCGCGCCGCCTCGTCCAGACCGGCCGCCTCGTTGCCGAACACCCACGCCGTCGGCGCGCGCAGGTCGGCGCCGGCACCCGCCCCGGTGACCGCGGCGTCGGCCAGGTCGTCCAGGTCCAGCGCCCCCTCGCCGTCGGCGGCCAGGACCGCCGACCCCGCCCCGCGCAACCCCTCCACCACCTGCTCCAGCGGGACGCCGACGACGACGGGCAGGTGGAAGAGGCTGCCCGCGGTGGAGCGCACGCACTTGGGGTTGTGCACGTCGACGCTGCCGCGGGTGAGGACGACGGCCTCGGCGCCGGCGGCGTCGGCGGCGCGCAGCACCGTGCCGGCGTTGCCGGGGTCCTGCACGCGGTCGAGCACCGCGACCAGCCGGGGGCGGGTGGCCAGCACGTCGGCCAGCTGCGCGGTGCGCACGGGGCAGACGGCGAGCAGGCCCTGCGGGGTGACGGTGTCGCTCATGGCGGCCAGGACGTCCTCGGTGACCGTCCAGGTGCGCACGCCGTCGCCGAGCGCCCGCTCGAGGACGTCGGCGTGGCGCCGGGCGGCCTCCTCGGTGGCGTACAGCTCGAGGACGGCGCCGGCGGCGACCGCCTCCCGGACCGCCTGCGGGCCCTCGGCGAGGAAGCGGCCGTGGCGCGAACGCGCCGGACGCCCGGTCAGCGCCCGCACGGCCCGCACCCGCTCCGCGCGCGGGTTGGCGAGGAGGGGCGGGGTGGTGCTGGGCACTGCCGGGCGTCCGGGAGCGGTGCGGGGCGTGCTCAGGCCGCGGAGCCCTCGGCCGCCGCGGGGGCGGCCGGGAGCGCGGCGCGGGCGGTCTTCACCAGCGAGGCGAAGGCCGCGGCGTCGTTGACGGCCAGCTCGGCGAGCATGCGGCGGTCCACCTCGATGCCGGCGGCCTTCAGGCCCTGCACGAAGCGGTTGTAGGTCATGCCCTCGGCGCGCGCCGCGGCGTTGATGCGCTGGATCCACAGGCGGCGGAAGTCGCCCTTGCGCGCCTTGCGGTCGCGGTAGGCGTAGACGAGGGAGTGGGTGACCTGCTCCTTCGCCTTGCGGTACAGCCGCGAGCGCTGGCCGCGGTAGCCGCTGGCCTGCTCGAGGACGGTGCGGCGCTTCTTCTGGGCGTTGACTGCGCGCTTGACGCGTGCCACGGGGGTGCTCCTTGTGCTGGTCGGTGTCGCGGGCGCCGGCGGGCCGCCGGTCCGTGGTCGGGACGGCGCTCGCGCGCTCCGCGGGGTGGGTGGTGGGCCGCGGTCAGATGCCGAGGAGCTTCTTGGCCTTCTTGGCGTCGGCGGGCGAGAGCACCGCGTCGACCGACAGCCGCCGCGTGCGCTTGCTCGGCTTCACCTCGAGCAGGTGGCGCTTGTTGGCGCGCTCGCGCATGACCTTGCCGGAGCCGGTGACGCGGAAACGCTTCTTGGCGCCGGAGTGGGTCTTGTTCTTGGGCACGTCATCTCCTGTGGTGTGGCCGGCCGGGAGGTTCCCCGGCCGGGTCTGGCGTGGGCCCCCGGGCCCCGGCGGCGGCCGGGACCCGCGGGACGTCGTCAGGCTGTCGCGGTCCGCGTCAGGACGCGGTGGTGGCGGTCTGGTCCACCGGGGCCTGCTCCGGTGCGGCCTGCTGGGCCGGGGCCTGCTCGGCGGCCTCGTCCGGAGCGGTGCTCGCGGACTCGGCGGACCCGGCGGACTCGGCGTCCTTGCGGCGGCGCTCCTCGGCCTTGGCCTCGGCCTTCTTCTTGTGCGGCCCGATGACCATCACCATGTTGCGCCCGTCCTGGCGCGGCGAGCTCTCGACGCTGCCCAGGTCGGAGACGTCCTCCGCGAGGCGCTGCAGCAGCCGGAAGCCCATCTCGGGGCGCGACTGCTCGCGACCGCGGAACATGATCATCACCTTGACCTTGTCCCCCGCCTTGAGGAACCGCTCGACGTGGCCCTTCTTCGTGCCGTAGTCGTGCGGGTCGATCTTCAGGCGGAAGCGGATCTCCTTGAGGATCGTGTTCGTCTGGTTCTTGCGGGCTTCGCGGGCCTTCATGTCGGACTCGTACTTGAACTTGCCGAAGTCCATGAGCTTGCAGACCGGCGGCCGTGCCTGCGGAGCCACCTCGACCAGGTCGAGGCCTGCTTCGTCCGCCAGCCGCAGCGCGTCCTCGACGCGCACGATGCCGACCTGTTCACCGTTGGGGCCGACGAGCCGCACCTCGGGAACACGGATGCGGTCGTTGATGCGGGGCTCGCTGATGTGCTGCTCCTTCGTCGTCGCGGGGCCACCGGACACGGGAAAGGCCCCCGTGCTCGGACGCGCACGGAGGCCTGCCGGATCCGGCGACGGGCACGGCGACGGGCGGGTGGTCGCACCACCGCGCCACGACGACGGACGTCGCTGCGCTCCCCCGCGGACGGGGGAGGGACCAGGACCCTCGGCGCCAGGGGCACCGGGGTGGGAGGAGGCCTCCGCTTCGCGTGCCGGCCCGCGCTGCGCTCCACCGCCGGGGCGGTGGACCGGTGACGTGAGCCGGTCGGTCACCTGTCAGGGTAGCAGCATGCAGCCAGACCCCGCCCACGAGGCGTCACCGGCCCCCGAGGGGGCCCCCGCCGGCACCGACCCGGCCGCCGCCGCGGCCCGCGACATCGCCGACGTGCCCGCCGCCGAGCTCATCACCACCGCGGCCGTCCACCTCATGAGCGCCGCGGCGGTCAAGTGCGGCCTGGCCGAGGGCCCGGACGCCGAGGAGCACCTCGACCTCGCCGAGGCGCGCGTGCTCATCAACGCCCTCGCCGGGCTCGTCGTGACCTCCGCCCCCGACATCGGCGGGCAGCACGCGCGCTCGCTGCGCGACGGCCTGCGCTCGCTGCAGCTGGCCTTCCGGGAGGCCTCCAGCGTGCCGGACGAGCCCGGCAAGGGGCCGGGCGAGCGGCTCACGGGCAGCGTGGTCTGAGCCCCCACCTCGCGCCGGGGGTGCGCCGGGTGGTCCAATGCGCGGGACCTTGAACGTGCAACGACTCGGAGGAACCCCGTGAGCAACAACGACCTCGGCCTGCTCGCCCTGCGCCTGGGCATCGGCGGCACGCTCGTGGCGCACGGCGCGCAGAAGCTGTTCGGCGCCTTCGGCGGCGGCGGCATCGAGGGAACCGCCGGCGCCATGCACGCCATGGGCTTCCGCCCCGGCAAGCGCAACGCCGTCGTCGCCGGGGCCTCGGAGGCGGGCGGCGGCGTGCTGCTCGCGCTCGGCCTGGCGACCCCGGTCGGCGGCGCCGTCGCGGCGGCGGCGATGGCGGCGGCGACGGTCGTGCACAAGCCGAACGGCTTCTTCGCCACCGCCGGCGGCTTCGAGTACCCGGCGGTCCTGGGCCTGACCAGCGTCGCGCTGGCCGTCGGCGGCCCCGGCCGCTACAGCCTCGACGCCGTGAGCGGGCACGCGCTCAACAGGCCCTGGACGACGGTGCTGGCCCTGGCCGCGGCCGGCGCCGGCGCCTACGCCACCATCAAGCAGCGCCAGGAGGCCGTGGCCGGCGACGCGCAGGAGGCGGCCGACGCGCCCGCCGACGGCCCGCAGGCGCCCGTGGCCTCCTGATGCCCCCGCCCGTCCTCCCGGCCGGGGGGACGGGCCGCAGGGCTCAGGCGGGCAGGACCCGGAACTCCAGGGACTCCGCGCGCTCGGCGACCGGCCCCTCGGCCAGCCGCTCGCCGACGGTCCGCAGCACCTCGTCCAGCTGCGCTCGCCGCAGGCCGGGGACGATGCCGAGCACGACGCGCAGCTCGGCCCCCTCCCCCGGCTCGCAGCGCACCCCGCGCACGGCCGCGAGGCCCTCGACGGCCCGCTCGGCGGCGGCGGCCACCGCGGGGTCCAGGGCCGCCGGCACCCAGGGCAGGCCGCGGGCCAGGGCCCAGGAGGCGCTGCGGCGCACCACGAAGCGGACCGGCCCGGCGGCGTCGAGCACGAGCGCGTCGCACTCCTCCTGCACCCCCGACAGCGCGGCCTGCTCCGCGGGCACCGGGACCGGGCGCGCGTCGGCGCGCCAGGCGACGAGCGCGGCGAGGTCGGTGAACAGCGGCAGCGCGCGCCGGCCGTCGGGCTGGGTGAGCAGGGCGAGCGCCATGTCGGCGCTCTTGTCGCCGCCGTCGGCGGCCAGCTCGCCGAGCTCGGCCACGACGGGTGCGAACACCCGGGTGCCGGCCAGCGCCGCGACGACGCCGGCCTCCGCGCGCAGGCGGGCCGTGCGCTCCCCGCCGGCGCCCCCGCCGGTCAGCGCCCGCCAGGCGGCCAGGGCCTGCGCGAGGGCCGGGGCGCGGCTGCCGTCGTCCGCGGCGAAGGCGTTCGGCTGCAGCGTGCGCCCGGCCCAGGGGACACCGGCGGAGTCGGTGCGGCGCGGGTCGGTGCGGCGCGGGTCGGTGGGCAGCCGGTCGGTGGCGTGCGGGTCGTGGCCGGAGCCGCTCAGGGCCGGCCCGCCACGTCGAGCGCCTGCGGCAGGGTGAAGCTGCCCGCGTACAGCGCCTTGCCGACGATGGCGCCCTCGACGCCGAGGTCGACGAGCTCGCGCAGGGCGCGCAGGTCCTCCAGGCTGGAGACGCCGCCGGAGGCCACGACGGGCGCGCTCGTGCGCGTGCAGACCTCGCGCAGCAGCTCGGTGTTCGGGCCCTTCAGCGTGCCGTCCTTGGTGACGTCGGTGACGACGTAGCGCGCGCAGCCGTCGGCGTCCAGGCGGGCCAGGACCTCCCACAGGTCACCGCCCTCGCGGGTCCACCCGCGCGCGGCCAGCGTGGTGCCGCGCACGTCGAGGCCGACGGCGATGCGGTCGCCGTGGCGGGCGATCGCCGAGCGGGTCCACTCGGGGTCCTCCAGGGCGGCGGTGCCGAGGTTGACCCGGCGGCAGCCGGTGGCCAGCGCGGCCTCCAGGGAGGCGTCGTCGCGGATGCCCCCCGACAGCTCCACGGCCACGTCCAGGCGGCCGACGACCTCGGCCAGCAGCTCGCGGTTGGACCCGCGGCCGAAGGCGGCGTCGAGGTCGACGAGGTGGACCCACTCGGCTCCCGCCTCCTGCCAGGCCAGGGCCGCCTCCAGCGGTGCGCCGTAGAAGGTCTCGCTGCCCGCCTCGCCCTGCACGAGCCGGACGGCCTGGCCGTCGGCGACGTCGACGGCGGGCAGCAGCTGCAGCCGCGTCGCGGCGGCGGAGGTGTTCTCGCTGGTCACGGGGGGCGAGTCTACGAGGGCCGCCGGGTGCCGGACGCCGCCGCGGCGGCCTCAGCCGAGGGAGTCCACCCAGTTGCGCAGCAGCTGCGCGCCGGCGTCCCCGGACTTCTCCGGGTGGAACTGCGTGGCCGACAGCGCGCCGTTCTCCACGGCCGCCACGAACCGGGCACCGTGCTCGGCCCAGGTGACCTGCGGGGCGGCCATGCGGCCGCCGGTGGTGTCGACGAGCTCGAAGCGCTGCACGCCGTAGGAGTGCACGAAGTAGAACAGCTCCTCCTCGACGCCGGCGAACAGCCGGGAGCCGCCGGGCACCTCCACGGGCGTCCAGCCGGTGTGCGGGACGACGTCGGCGGGCAGCCGCTCGACGGTGCCGGGCCACTCCCCCAGCCCCTCCCGGACACCCTCACCGGGTTCGGTGGAGCTCTCGAACATCACCTGCATGCCGACGCAGATCCCCAGCACCGGGCGGCCGCCGGCCAGGCGGCGGCCGACGATGGAGGCGCCGCCGATCCGCTGCAGACCGGCGTTGACGGCGGCGAACGCGCCGACGCCGGGCACGAGCAGCCCGTCGGCCTCCAGCGCCGCCTCGCGGTCGCCGGTCAGCTCGACGTCGGCGCCCACGCGCTCGAGGGCGCGCACGGCCGAGCGGACGTTGCCGAAGCCGTAGTCGAGGACGACGACCTTCCGGGCGCTCACAGGGCGCCCTTGGTCGAGGGGATCCCCTGCACGCGCGGGTCGGGCTCGACCGCGTAGCGCAGCGCGCGGGCGAGCGCCTTGAACTGGGCCTCCACGACGTGGTGCGGGTCGCGGCCTGCCAGGACGCGCACGTGCAGGGCGATCTGGGCGTGGAAGGCGAAGCTCTCCAGGACGTGCCGGGTGAGCGAGCCGGTGAAGTGGCCGCCGATGAGGTGGAACTCCTGGCCGGCGGGCTCGCCGGAGTGCACGCAGTAGGGGCGCCCGGAGACGTCGACGACCACGTGCGCGAGGGCCTCGTCGAGCGGGACCGTCGCGTCGGCGAAGCGGCGGATGCCGGACTTGTCGCCCAGGGCCTGGCGGAACGCCTGGCCGAGCACGATCGCGGTGTCCTCCACGGTGTGGTGGACGTCGATGTGGGTGTCGCCCTCGGCCTGGACGGTGAGGTCCACGAGGGAGTGCTTGCCCAGCGCGGTGAGCATGTGGTCGTAGAACGGCACGCCGGTGTCGATCCGCGTGCGTCCCGTCCCGTCGAGGTCGAGCTCGACGAGCACGCTGGACTCGCTGGTGCTGCGCTCGATGCGCGCCGTGCGGCTCACTGCTGTCCCACCACTTCCCGGAGTGCGGTCCTGAACTGCTGCATCTCGTCGGCCGTGCCGATGCTGACCCGCAGCCAGCCCGCGGGGCCGGTCTCGCGGATGAGGACGCCCCGCTCGAGCAGCCCCGCCCAGACGGCGTGCCGGTCGGCGAAGCGGCCGAAGAGGACGAAGTTCGCGTCGGAGTCGGCGACGTCGAAGCCCTGCGCGCGCAGCCACTCCACCGTCTCGTCGCGGCGCGCGCGCAGCTCGGCCACCGTCGACAGCAGCGTCGCGGAGTGCCTCAGCGCGGCCCGCGCCACGGCCTGGGTGACGGCCGACAGGTGGTAGGGCAGGCGGACGATCCGCAGGGCGTCCACGAAGGCCTGCGAGGACGCGAGGTAGCCCACGCGGGCGCCGGCCAGCGAGAACGCCTTGCTCATGGTGCGGCTCACGGCCAGGTTCCCGTGGCGGGGCAGCAGCTCCAGCGCGCTGGGGGTGCCGCTGCGCCGGAACTCCCCGTAGGCCTCGTCGACGACCACGACGGCCCCCTGCGACAGGCGGGAGCACTCGTCGAGGACTGCCTCGATCGTCGACAGCGGCAGCGCCGTGCCGGTCGGGTTGTTCGGGCTGGCGAGCAGCACGACCGAGGGGCGGTGCTCGCGGACCATCGAGCGGGCGTGCTCGACGTCGACCGCGAAGGCGTCCGTGCGCTGGCCCGCCACCCAGGTGGTCTGGGTGTCGCGCGCGTACTCGGGGTACATCGAGTACGTCGGGGCGAAGCTCAGGGCGCGCCGGCCCGGACCGCCGAAGGCCTGCAGCACGTGCAGCATGACCTCGTTGGAGCCGTTGGCGGCCCACACCTGCTGCGGGGTGAGCTCCGCGCCCGACTCCGTGCGCAGGAAGGCCGCGAGGTCGGCGCGCAGGTCGAGGAACTCCCGGTCGGGGTAGCGGTTGAGCCCGGTGGCGGCCTCGGCGACGGCGGCGGCGATGTCGGCGACGATCCCCGGGGCGACCGCGTAGGGGTTCTCGTTGACGTTGAGCACGACCGGCACCTGCAGCTGCGGAGCGCCGTAGGGGTGCTCGTCCCGCAGGTCCTCGCGCAGCGGGAGGTCGGCCAGGGTCGTCCCCGGGCCCGTGCGGTCGGTCGTGTCGGTCACGCGCCACAGTGTCCCAGACCCGGCGAGGTCGCCCGTCGCCCCTCGCCCGCGCCGGCCCGCCTACGGTGGACGGGTGCACCGCTCCCGCGTCCTGCTGCCCCTGGCCGCCCTCGTCCTGACCGCGTGCGGGTCCGGGGGCGGGGAGTCCTCGACGGACTGCTCCCTCGACGGCTGCACCGTCACCTTCCCCCGCGGCGAGGGGGCCGCGGAGGTGTCGGTGCTGGGCGTGCAGGCCCGCCTGGACGGGGTGGGCGAGGGGACGGCGGACCTGACCGTGGCCGGGCAGGACGTCTCGCTGGCCGTCGGCACCTCCACCGAGGTGGGGGGCCTGACGGTGGGCGTCGACAGCGTGAGCGACACGGAGGTCGTCGTCCGCCTCGCGCGCTGACGACGGCCTCCGGCGCGGCTCAGGTGCTCATGACCTTCGCGACCGTCCCCGTGCGCGCGCCCTCGTAGGCGGCGAGTAGGACGCCCAGGACGGCGATGCCCTCGACCTCGGTGTGGATCGGGCGCCTGCCCTCGCGCAGGCAGTCGGCGAACTCGCCGATCTCGGTGACGAAGGCGTCGGTGGCGGGGAAGGAGAACGTCTCCTCCTCCCCCGTGCGCAGCCGGCAGGTGAGCGAGTCCGCGGTGCCGGTGAGCGAGCCGAGCTCGCCGACGACGGAGAACTTCTCGGTGCCCGGCGCGGCGTCGTAGGCCCAGCTGGTGGCCATCTGCCCGACGACGCCGTTGGCGAACCGGACGAGGACCTGCGCGGAGTCCTCGCCCTCCATGAACGTCAGCCGGTGCGTGGAGAGCATCGCCGTCGCCTCGACGGGCTGCGCGTCGGCCAGGTGCAGCAGCAGGTAGGTGGGGTGGTAGCCGGTGTCGATGAGCTCCCCGCCGCCGCTGGTCCTCGCCGAGGCGCGCCAGCCCATGGTCGTCGGGTCGAAGTCGTTGTGGAAGCTGTCGGTGGTGCGGACCTCGTAGACGGTGCCGAGGACCCCCGAGCCGAGGAGCTCCTTGGCCTTGGCCACGGAGGGGAAGTACAGCTGGTTGTGCGCGCACATGAGGGTGATGCCGTTGCCGCGCACGGCGTCGGCGACCCGGCGGGCCTCCTCGGCGGTCAGGCACAGCGGCTTCTCGCACAGCACGTGCTTGCCGGCCTCGGCGGCCGCGACGATGGCGTCGGCGTGCAGGTGGTGCGGCAGGCAGACGTCGACCGCGTCGACGTCACCCGTGGCGATCATCTCGCGGTAGTCGGTGAACGGCTTCGCGCCCAGCTCCGCGGCGCGGCTCGAGGCGGCGTCCTCGTCGATGTCCGCGACAGCGGTCACGGTGATCTTCTCGGCGTGGGCGAGGTAGCCGCGCACGTGGGCGCGGGTGATCCCGCCGCTGCCGACGAGCCCGACCCTGACGACGTCGTTCACCGGGTGCCTCCTTCCTGCGCGGCCGCGTTGGACCGCTCGACCAGACGGGTGAGTTCGACGGCGCGGTGCAGGTTCTCGGTGGCCTGCGTGCCGTCGGCGGCGTGGGCGAGCCACTGCGCGAAGGGGTCGGGGGCGTCGTCGGGGACGGGGAGGTCCTCGACGCCGCCGCCGGGGCGGCGCAGCTGCAGGCGCGCCCCGTCCTGGCTGTGGTGGACGCTGCCCGCAGTGCCGTGGACGTCGATCGTGAACGGGTCGTCGCTGACGAAACCCGCCTCGACGACGCCGATGCGGCCGTCGTCGTAGCCGAGGGTGACCACTGCGTGGTCCTCGACCGCGCGGCCGGTGACGTGCCCGTAGACGGCCCGCACGCTCGCCGGGTCCTCGCCGAGGAAGAGCTGGGTGAGGTAGACGGGGTGGCAGCCGAGGTCGGTGAGCGCGCCGCCGACGGCGGGGCCGGGGTCGAAGAACCGCTCGGGCAGCCAGCCGCCGGACCCGCCGTCGCCGCGGCCGCGGACGGCGCCGTCGTGGGACAGCCGCACCCGGGCGTAGGTGAGCTCGCCGAGCTCGCCGGAGGCGATGACGTCGCGCACGGCGAGCGCGTAGCCGTGGGACAGGCGCGGCAGGGAGACCACCAGCGCCCGGCCGGCGTCCGCGGCCTGCGCCACCAGGGCCTCGCACTCGGCGACGGTGGGGGCCAGCAGCTTCTCGGTGAAGACGTGCTTGCCGGCCGCCAGCGCGCGGCCGATGACCTCGGCGTGGGCGGTGGTCCCGGTGGTGACGGTGACCGCGTCGACGTCCTCGCGCGCCAGCAGCGCGTCGAGGTCGTCGGTGAACTCGACGCCGAACTCCTGCGCCAGCGGGCGGCCGAGGGCGGCGTCGGGGTCCCACGCCGCGACCAGCGTGGTGCCGGGGTGCGCGTCCGCGGAGCGGGCGTAGTCCTCGGCGTGGACGTGCCAGCAGCCGAGGACGGCCACGGTGAGGTGGGGCACGGGGGGTTCCTCCGGGAGACGCGTCGTCGAGTCGTGGGGGGCGTGCGGCTCCGACGCTAGAGCAGGCCGGGCCCGGGCGGAAGATCGGCGCGCCCACCTCCTGGGAACGTTCGCAGGACGTGGGTGGGCGAGGCCTGCACCGGTTCCGCACCGGGGGCCGGCCGGTCCAGCCGGCGCTCGGCGACGTCCGCCTGCCCGGGGCCCCGCGCGAGGGCCTTCCTCCGGAGCCGTCCCAGGACTACCGTTCGCTTGCGACGACAGCCGGCGCACAGCCGGTGCACATCGACTCGTGAACGCCTGCACCGTTTCGACGCGAAGCTCCGTGACGTGAGGGGGAGCACAGGTGCCCGTGCGGAAGAACATCCTCGACATGACCCGGGACGAGGTGAAGAGGTTCACCGCTGCGCTCAACGCGCTGAAGTCCAACGGCACGTACGACGCCTTCACCCGGCGGCACATGACGGCGATGAACACTGCGACTCCGGCCGGCTCGCTCCGGAACATCGCGCACCGGGGGCCGGCGTTCCTGCCGTGGCACCGCGCCTCCCTGCTGGAGATGGAAGCGGCCCTGCTGGCGGTGGACCCCTCCCTGCCGGGCATGCCGTACTGGAGGTGGGAACGGGAGGGGGCGCTCAACGGGGGCAACCCGGCGCGATCGCGCGTGTGGACCGCCGACTACCTGGGCTCCGACGGCGTCGCCACGTCCGGCAACCGGGTGCTGAACGGGCCCTTCGCCTCGTGGGTGGCGCTGCTGCACCAGAGCAGCACCAACACCTTCGTGCCCCGCTCCACCCCAGGCCTGGTGCGCGCCCTCGGCCGGGACCCGGGCGGCACCACGAGCTTCCCGGTCGAGGCCCAGGTCACCGACGTCCTCGCCAAGTACCAGACCTACGACGCCTCCCCGTGGGACGCGACCGTCCCCGCGTTCCGCAACCAGCTGGAGGGCTGGACCGCCGGTTCGCAGCTGCACAACCAGGTGCACCGGTGGGTCGGGGGGGACATGCTGGTGGGCACCTCGCCCAACGACCCGGTCTTCTGGCTGCACCACTGCAACATCGACCGCATCTGGTGGGCCTGGCAGTCCCGCTACGGCGTCGTCAGCACCTACAGGCCCGTCACCGGCGGGCCGGCCGGGCACAACCTGGGTGACCAGATGCGACAGCTCATCACGCCGCGTCAGGTCGGGAGCGTCCTGGACGTCAAGACCCTCGGCTACACCTACGCCTAGGAGGCACCGTGATCAGCCGCAGGCACTACCTCGCAGGCACGTGGGCGCTGTTCGCGGGCGCCGTGGTGGGGACGGTGGTCTGGCCCTTCCCGGAGGTCGACGCCGTCGCCCTGCCCACCGACGACGAGTTCCGCTACCGCGGGCGCAGGGTGCGCGTCACCCCGCACGGGCGCGAGGTCCGCATCCGGGTGAACGGGACCAAGGACGTCCACGCGCACCGCGGCGGGCCCCGCGGCGGCTACCTCACCCACTCCCTGCCGTTCACCGAGTTCGACTCACCGCAGCTGCTGGCCCAGGGCGTCATCGACGCCGAGGACGCCGGGCTGCTCCTCATCTAGGCGGGTCCTGGACGCTCCTGCCCGGACTCCCCGGGACCCTCGGGCTCGTCCGGCCCGCGCCCAGCCGGGCCCGCGTCCTTGCCGCGCAGCAGCTTCCAGAGCGCACCCATGCGGCTGCCCTCCCCGCCGGTGGCCGCACCGGCGGCCTGCGCGGGGTCCAGCCGGCCCAGCACGAGCTGCTGCACGACGTCCGGCCACACCGACAGCAGCAGCCCCGGCCTGGGGTCGGTGCCGCGCACGCCGGCGGACCACGTCTGGCCCTCGATGGAGTCCTCGCCGACGGTCAGCAGCACCAGTTCCGCACCCTGCACCAGCCGCGACAGCGTCTGCGCGTCCTGCTCACCCGTGCCCGGGTCCTCGGTGACCAGGACGCAGCCCAGACCGCGCACCGGCACGACGTGGGCGTGCACCTGCGCCAGCGTGCAGACCTCGGCCAGGCGGCGGGCGTCGGCCACCGGCACGACGAGCACCGAGCGCACCGGCCGCTTCGGCCCGAACGCCTTGGCGAACTCCGCGTCGAAGTCGAAGGAGGAGTCGCCGGGCTCCCCGGGCAGCTCGGGCGGCTGGGGCCCGTCGGGCGTGCCGGCGCCGCTCACGAGGGGAACCTCGCGGTGACGGCCTGGCCGTGGGCCGGCAGGTCCTCCGACTCCGCCAGCGCCACCACGTGGCCGGCGACCTCGCGCAGCGCGGGCTCGTCGTAGTCGACGACGTGCACGCCGCGCAGGAAGGTCTGCACGCTCAGGCCGCCGGAGTGCGAGGCGGTGCCGCCGGTGGGCAGCACGTGGTTGGAGCCGGCGCAGTAGTCGCCCAGCGACACCGGCGCGTGCGCCCCGACGAAGACCGCTCCGGCGTTGCGCACCCGGGTGGCCACCGCGCGCGCGTCGGCCGTCTGCACCTCCAGGTGCTCGGCGGCGTAGGCGTCCACCACCGCGAGGCCGGTGTCGACGTCGTCGACGAGGACGGTGGCCGACTGCCGGCCCCGCAGCGCCTCCTCGATGCGCCCGGCGTGCTTGGCGGCGGGCACCCGCCGGGCCAGCTCGGCGTCGACCGCGTCCGCGAGCGCCGGGGAGTCGGTGACGAGGACGGCCGCGGCCATCGGGTCGTGCTCGGCCTGGCTGACCAGGTCGGCGGCCACGTGCACCGGGTCCGCGGTGCCGTCGGCGAGGACGGCGATCTCGGTGGGACCGGCCTCGGAGTCGATGCCGACGACGCCCTGCACGTAGCGCTTGGCGGAGGCGACGTAGATGTTGCCCGGCCCGGTGACGACGTCCACGGGACGCACGACGACGGCGCCGTCGGCGTCGCGGGCGCCGTAGGCGAACATCGCGACGGCCTGCGCCCCGCCGACCGTGTAGACCTCCTCCACCCCCAGCAGCGCGCAGGCGGCGAGGATCGTCGGGTGCGCCGAGCCGCCGAACTCCTTCTGGGCCGGTGTCGTCACCGCGATGGAGGCCACCCCGGCGGCCTGGGCGGGCACGACGTTCATGACGACGCTGGAGGGGTACACGGCCCGCCCGCCCGGCACGTAGAGGCCGACGCGGCCCACCGGCACCCAGCGCTCGGTGACGGTGCCGCCCGCGGCCACGCGCGTCGTCGTGTCCGCGCGGCGCTGGTCGGCGTGCACGAGGCGGGCGCGGCGGATCGACTCCTCCAGCGCCGCCCGCACCTGCGGGTCGAGGCCGTCCAGGGCGGCCCGCAGCGCCTCGCGCGGCACCCGCACGTCGGCGATGCGCACGCCGTCGAGGCGCTCGGTGAGCTCCAGCAGCGCGGGGACGCCCCGCGCGCGCACGTCCTCGCAGATCGGGGCGACGGTGGCCATGGCCGCCGCGACGTCGACGTCGGCGCGGGGCACCACGGCGCGCAGGGCCATCTCGTCGAGGGTCTGCCCCCGCAGGTCGATGCGGCGCAGGTGAGGAGTCGTCACGATCGGCCAGTCTACGAGCGGGCGGCGACGCCGGTGGCGGCGCCGCCGGTGGCGCGGCGACCTCACTAGGGTGGCGGCGTGCCGCAACGCCTCCCGCTGTTCCCCCTCGGCAGCGTCCTGTTCCCCGGGCTCGTCCTGCCGCTGCACGTCTTCGAGCCGCGCTACCGCCTGCTCGTGCAGGACCTCGTCGCCGAGGCCACCGCGGAGGACGAGGAGACCGTCAAGGGCTTCGGCGTGGTGGCGATCAGGGCCGGGCACGAGGTCGGCGAGGGCAACGTGCAGGCGCTGCACGAGATCGGCTGCGTGGCGCTGCTGCGCGAGGTCAGCGAGAGCGACGACGGCCAGTACGAGATCGTCACCGTCGGGGCGGGCCGCTTCCGCGTCGTCGGCATCGACGAGGCGGCCGGCACGCCCTACCTGACCGCGCTCGTGGAGCCCTTCGGCGACGACGACAGCGAGGACGCCGACGACGACGGCGAGCTGCGGCTGCTGGCGGCGGACGTGACCCGCCGCTTCGAGGAGTACCGCGAGGTCCTCGACATCGGCGGCGCCGCGGCGCCGGAGGACCCCCGGGTCGTCTCCTACCTCGTGGCCGCGGCGATGGTCCTCACCGTCGGCCAGCGCCAGCTGCTGCTCGAGGCGCCGGACACCCGTTCCCGGCTGCTCGCCGAGCGGGACCTGCTGCGCCGGGAGACCGCGCTCGTCACGACCTTCGGCGCGGTGCCCGCCACCGAGCTGCCGGTGCTGCCGGCCGACCCCAACTGACCCGACCGCTCTCCGCGCCCCGGACGAGCGCTGACCCGAGGAGGGGTCGTGCCCAAGAGGAAGACCGCCGAGACCGGTACCCCCGCGCTGCGGCTGCTCGCCGAGCGCGGCGCCGCGCACGTCGTGCACCCCTACGAGCACGGCGCGGCGGAGACGTCCTACGGCGAGGAGGCCGTGCGCGCCCTGCGGGCGGCCGGCGTCGAGGTGAGCGCCGAGCGGCTGTTCAAGACGCTGCTGGCCGACGTCGACGGCTCCCTCGTCGTCGCGGTGGTGCCCGTGGCCGCCATGCTCGACCTCAAGGCGCTCGCCGCGGCAGCCGGCGGCAAGAGGGCCGCGATGGCCGACCCGGCGCGGGCCCAGCGCAGCAGCGGCTACGTCGTCGGGGGCATCAGCCCGCTGGGGCAGCGCACCGCGCTGCCGACGGTGGTGGACGCCTCGGCCTCGACGTGGCCGACGGTCTTCGTCAGCGCCGGCAAGCGCGGGCTGCAAGTGGAGCTGGCGCCGGCGGACCTGCTCGCCGCCACCGGCGGGGTGCTCGCCGAGATCGCCCGCTGACGCGGCGCCGGGGCGCCGGCGGCCCGGCGTCAGCGGGTCAGCGGGTCCAGTCCAGGGCGGCCTGCACGAGGGTGGCGGCAGCGACCACGACGGTCACCGCGAGGACCTGGACGAGCAGGACCACCCACGCCAGCAGCGTCACGTGGGCCGGGTCCTCGACCGCCGTCGGCGGCAGGGAGCTGCCCAGCCCGGCCGCGATGAGCGCGCTCGCGAGGGCGCCCGCGACCGCGGCGGTGAAGGTCACCAGCGGCCGCGGCCCGGGCCGGGCCGCCACCAGCAGGCCCGCGAGGGCGCCGACCACCCCGGTGAGCACGGCGAAGACTCCGTCCCGCGCGATGGGGTACAGGCTGCTGGAGACCACGACCGGCTCGCCGACGAGCCAGTCCGCCGGGTGCCGGGTGAGCGCCCACCACAGCACCCCCACCACGGCTCCCGCCAGCGGCTGGCCGAACAGCAGCACCACGGGCACCCGCGACGGCGCCGGCGCGGGGTGCCCGGCTCTCACGCCAGGCAGGTCGGCCCCAGCAGGGCCTTGAGGTCGCCGAACAGCGCCGGGCTGGGGGTGACGCGCAGCGCGTCGTCCAGCCGCATGAGGGTGCCCCCTCCCCCGCCGCCGTTCTTCGTCAGCCGCAGCCGCACCTCGGTCATCCCCGGGTGGGTGGTGAGGACGTCCTTGAGCTTCTCCACCACCGGGGCCGTGCAGCGCGAGGTCGGCATCGTCACCGTCACCGGCACGCCGTCGGTGGAGGAGACGTCCGGCACCGTCAGGCCCGAGGCGTAGATGGTCGGCACCTCGTCGCGGCGGTTGAGCCGCCCCTTGACCACGACGACGAGGTCCTCGGCCAGCAGCTGGGCGACGTCGGTGTAGGCCTGCGGGAAGAACAGGCACTCGATGGCACCGGCGAGGTCCTCGACGGTGACGATGGCCCAGTAGTTGCCCTGCTTGGTCGTCTTGCGCTGCAGACCGGTGATCATCCCGGCGATGGTGATCTGCGAGCCGTCGGGACGGGACTCGTCCTCCAGCAGCGAGGCGATCGGCACGTCGGAGGCGTTGGCCAGCAGGTGCTCGAGGCCGAAGAGCGGGTGGTCGGAGACGTACAGCCCCAGCATCTGCCGCTCGTGGGCCAGCAGCTCGGACTTCTCCCACTCGGGCAGGTCGGGGATCTCGACGTGGAAGCCGCCGGCCCCCGCGCCGTCGTCGTCGCCGCCGAGGCCGGCGAAGAGGTCGAACTGGCCGATCGCCTCGTTGCGCTTGACGTCGACGACCGCGTCGACGGCGTCCTCGTGCCGGGCGACCAGGGCGCGCCGGCGGTGCCCCAGGGAGTCGAAGGCACCTGCCTTGATGAGCGACTCGATGGTGCGCTTGTTGCACACGACCGCGGGCACCTTGGTGAGGAAGTCGGTGAACGACTCGTAGCGGCCCTTCTCCCGGCGCGCCTCGACGATCGCGTCGACGACGTTGGCGCCGACGTTGCGGATGGCCGTGAGGCCGAAGCGGATGTCGGAGCCGACGGCGGTGAAGTTCGCGCTGGACTCGTTGACGTCCGGCGGCAGCACCTGGATGCCCATGCGGCGGCACTCGTTGAGGTACAGCGCCGACTTGTCCTTGTCGTCGCGCACGCTGGTGAGCACCGCGGCCATGTACTCGGCCGGGTAGTTGGCCTTGAGGTAGGCCGTCCAGTACGAGACGAGGCCGTAGGCCGCCGAGTGCGCCTTGTTGAAGGCGTAGTCGGAGAAGGGGACGAGGATGTCCCACAGCGCCTTGACGCACTCCTTGGAGAAGCCGTTGTCGAGCATCCCCTTCTCGAAGCCGACGTACTCGGCGTCGAGGACCTCGCGCTTCTTCTTGCCCATCGCGCGGCGCAGCAGGTCGGCGCTGCCGAGGCTGTACCCGGCGACCTTCTGCGCGATCGACATGACCTGCTCCTGGTACACGATCAGGCCGTAGGTCGTGCCGAGGATCTCCTTGAGGGGTTCCTCGAGCTCGGGGTGGATCGGGGTGATGGGTTCCTGGCCGTTCTTGCGCCGGGCGTAGGCGGTGTGCGAACCCGCACCCATCGGGCCGGGCCGGTAGAGGGCGCCGACGGCGGAGATGTCCTCGAAGTTGTCCGGGCGCATCAGCCGCAGCAGCGAGCGCATGGGCCCGCCGTCGAACTGGAAGACGCCGAGGGTGTCACCGCGCCCGAGCAGGTCGAAGGTGGCCTTGTCGTCGAGCTCGAGGGCGTCGAGGTCGACGGGCTCCTTGCCGTTGGCGACGACGTTCTTGAGCGCGTCGTCGAGGATCGTCAGGTTGCGCAGGCCCAGGAAGTCCATCTTGACCAGCCCGAGCGTCTCGCACGTCGGGTAGTCGAACTGCGTGATGATCGCCCCGTCGGCTTCCCGCTTCATGATCGGGATGAGGTCGATGAGCGGCTCGGAGGACATGATCACGCCGGCGGCGTGCACGCCCCACTGGCGCTTCAGGCCCTCCAGGCCCCGGGCGGTGTCGACGACCCGCACGACCTCGGGGTCGGACTTGTACAGCTCGCGGAACTCCCCCGCCTCCGAGTACCGCTTGTGGTTGGGGTCGAAGATCCCCGACAGCGGGATGTCCTTGCCCATGACGGCCGGCGGCATCGTCTTGGTGATCCGGTCGCCCATGGAGAAGGGGAACCCGAGCACGCGCGAGGAGTCCTTGACCGCCTGCTTGGCCTTGATCGTGCCGTACGTGACGATCTGGGCGACGCGGTCGGTGCCGTACTTCTCGACGACGTACTGGATGACCTCACCGCGCCGGCGCTCGTCGAAGTCGACGTCGAAGTCGGGCATCGACATGCGCTCGGGGTTGAGGAAGCGCTCGAAGAACAGCCCGTGCCGCAGCGGGTCGAGGTCGGTGATCTTCATGGCGTAGGCCGCCATCGAGCCGGCGCCCGACCCGCGGCCGGGGCCGACGCGGATGCCGTTGGCCTTGGACCAGTTGATGAAGTCGGCGACGACGAGGAAGTAGCCCGCGTAGCCCTTGGAGGTGATGACCTCGATCTCGTACTCGGCCTGCTTGCGCACGTCGTCGGGGATGCCGGCCGGGTAGCGGTGGGCCAGGCCGCTCCAGACCTCCTTCACGAACCAGCTCTCCTCGTTCTCCCCCGGCGGGCAGGGGAAGCGCGGCATGTAGGCGCCGGTGGACTCGGTGAACTCCACCTCGCAGCGCTCGGCGATGAGCAGGGTGTTGTCGCAGGCCTCGGGGTGGTCGCGCCAGACCTCGCGCATCTGGGCCGGGCTCTTGAGGTAGAACTCGTCGGCGTCGAACTTGAAGCGCTTGGGGTCGGCCAGCGTCGAGCCGGACTGCACGCACAGCAGCGCGGCGTGCGCCTGGGCGTCGGAGGCGTGCGTGTAGTGCAGGTCGTTGGTGGCCAGCAGCGGCAGGTCGAGGTCCTTGGCGAGCTTGAGCAGGTCGTCCTGCACCCGGCGCTCGATGTCGAGGCCGTGGTCCATCAGCTCGCAGAAGAAGTTCTCCCGGCCGAAGATGTCGCGGTAGTCGGCCGCGGCCTGGCGGGCCTCGTCGTACTGGCCCAGCCGCAGCCGCGTCTGCACCTCCCCCGACGGGCAGCCGGTGGTGGCGATGAGCCCGTCGGAGTACTGCGAGAGCAGCTCGCGGTCCATGCGGGGCTTGTAGAGGAAGCCCTCCAGGGAGGCCAGCGAGCTCATCTTGAAGAGGTTGTGCATGCCGGCGGTGGTGGAGGCCAGCATCGTCATGTGCGTGTACGAGCCGGCGCCCGAGACGTCGTCGCCGGAGCGGCTGGTCTGGTCGCCCCACTTCACGCGGGTCTTGTCCTGGCGGGCGGTGCCCGGGGTCAGGTAGGCCTCGACGCCGATGATCGGCTTCACGCCGTGCTTCTTGGCCGTCTTCCAGAAGTCGTAGGCGCCGAAGACGAAGCCGTGGTCGGTCGTGGCGACGGCCGGCATCCCCATCTCGGCGGCGCTGCGGAAGAGGTCGTCCACCTTCGCCGCACCGTCGAGCATCGAGTACTCGGTGTGCACGTGCAGGTGGACGAAGGAGTCCGCGGATGCCATGGGGGGCGCCTCCTGGTGCTGTCGGGCGGTGGTGCGGGTCGATCGTAGGCGCCGGGTCGGACAGCACCGGGCCGCCTCGCCGGGCGGGGCCGGGCTCAGTCGGCCAGGCGCTCCAGGGCGGTCCGCAGGTCCTCGGGGTAGGAGCTGGTGAACTCCACCGGCTGCCCCGTGCCGGGGTGCTCGAAGCCGAGGCGGACGGCGTGCAGCCACTGCCGCGCCACGCCGAGGCGGGCCGCCAGCGTCGGGTCGGCGCCGTAGGTCAGGTCCCCCACGCAGGGGTGGCGCAGCGCGGAGAAGTGCACCCGGATCTGGTGGGTGCGCCCGGTCTCCAGGTGCACCTCGCACAGCGCGGCGGCCCGGAAGGCCTCCAGGACCTCGTAGTGGGTGACGCTGGGCTTGCCCTCGGCGGTCACCGCGAACTTGTAGGCCCCGCCGGGGTGGCGCCCGATGGGGGCGTCGATGGTGCCGCGCAGCGGGTCCGGGTGGCCCTGCACGAGCGCGTGGTAGACCTTGTCGACCGTGCGCTCCTTGAAGGCCCGCTTGAGCGCGGAGTAGGCGTGCTCGCTCTTGGCCACGACCATCAGCCCCGAGGTGCCCACGTCGAGGCGGTGCACCACGCCCTGGCGCTCGGCCGCCCCGGAGGTGGCGATGGCGTAGCCCGCCCCCGCCAGGCCGCCGACGACGGTCGGGCCGCTCCAGCCGGGGCTCGGGTGCGCGGCGACCCCGACGGGCTTGTCGACGACGACGAGGTCGTCGTCGTCGTGCACGACCACCAGCCCCTCGACGAGCTCGGCGACGACCGCGGGCGCCGCCGGCGGGTCGGGGACCTCCACCTCCAGCCAGGACCCCGCGCGCACCCGGTCGGACTTGCCGGCGGGGGCGCCGTCGATGACGACGAGGCCCTCGGCGGCGAGCTCGGCCGCGCGGGTGCGCGAGAGCCCCAGCAGGCGCGAGAGGGCGGCGTCGACGCGCTCCCCCTCGAGGCCGTCGGGCACGGGCAGGCTGCGCAGCTCAGGCACCGGTCTCCTCCTGGTGGGCCCGGCTGCGCCGGGCGCTCGGCTCGCGGGTGCCGTCCAGCTGCGTGCCGCGCGCGGCCAGCACGACGATGAGCACGGCGGCCGCGCACAGGCCGGCGTCGGCGACGTTGAAGATCGGCCAGTGCGGCAGCTGCAGGAAGTCCACGACGTGTCCGCGGGCGAAGCCGGGCTGGCGCAGCAGGCGGTCGGTGAGGTTGCCGGTGGCCCCGGCCAGCAGCAGGCCCAGGGCCAGCGCCCAGGCGCCGCTGCGCAGGCGCCGGGCCAGGCGCACGATGACCACCACGGCCACGGCGGCCAGGACGGTGAAGATCCACGTGCTGCCGGTGGCGAAGCTGAAGGCCGCCCCCGGGTTACGGATGAGGTGGAACTGCAGCAGCTGCCCGACGAAGGGCCGGACCACGCCCGGTTCCAGGTGCGCGACGGCGAGCACCTTCGTGACCTGGTCCAGCGCGTAGACGACGGCCCAGACGGCGAAGACCCGTGCGGTGCGGCGCGGGCGGGCGGACGCCGGGGCGTCCGGGGTGTCCGGCGGCTGCGAGGGGGTGGGGGTGCGGCTCATGGCCCAGCGAGTGTCCCACGCCGGCGGGCCGCCCCGGTGCCGGTGGCCGCGCGCCCGGGCGCGGCCACCGGCACTCCCCCGGTGCGGGTGCGGCGTCAGCGCCGCTCGGTGCGGGACTTGCAGGACATGCAGAGCGTGACGCGCGGGAAGGCCTGCAGGCGGGCCTTGCCGATGGCGCCGGTGCAGGACTCGCAGACCCCGTACGCGCCGGAGCTCATGCGCACGAGGGCGCGCTGCGTCTGCTCCAGCAGGTCGCGGGCGTTGTTGAGGATGGTCATCTCGTGCTCGCGACCCGCGGTCGTCGCGCCGTGGTCGACCTGGTCGTCACCGGCCCCTTCGCCGCCCGAGCGCACCAGCGCCGAGAAGGAGGAGGTGGCGTCGTCGAGCTGGTGGGTGAGGCGGTCCACCTCGGCCTGCAGCTCCTGGCGGACGTCCTCCAGCTCGGCAGGCGTCCACGCCTCCTCGCTGTCGCGCACCGGCAGCTCGCGCACCGCCGCGGCGCGCGCGGCCCGTCCGCTGGCGTGCCCGTGCCCCGTGATCCGCGTCGCCGCGCCCGCCGTCGCCGTCCCTGCCGTCGTCCCGTGCACCTGTGGTCCCCCCTCCATCTCGTCACGGCCGGGTGCCGCGTGCGGGAGACACTAGGGACTATCACCCTGTGTAAGCAACCGGAAACGGAAAGTTGCCGATGTTCGGCTGCCCGGAGGACCTGGGCGCACGACAGCCGCCGCCCCGTCGGGGGGCGGCGGCTGTCGGGAAGGGGCGGCCGGCGGTCGCTGGGCCTACCGGCTGACGGCCTCGTCGGGGACGACGCGCTCGAGGCGGCGCAGGTCCTCCAGCTGCCCGGCCATGAAGTGCTCCAGCTGCTCGCGGTAGGTCGTCTCCCGCCCGTGCAGCTGGCGGATGACGTCCTCGAGCTGGTGGCGGCGGCTCTCCAGGTCGCCCAGGGTCCGCTCGCGCCGCACCTCGGCCTCGGCCACCACGCGCTGCGCCTGCTCCTCGGCCTCGGCCAGCAGCGCGTCGCGCCGGCTCTCGCCCTCGCGCACGTACTCGTCGTGCAGGCGCTGCGCGAGGGCGATGACCCCGGCCGCGCGCACGGACGCGTCGTCCCCGCCGGCTGCCGCCGGTGCGGCCGGCGCTGCGGCCGGCTCGGGTGCCGGCTCGGCGGCGGCGACCGGCGCCGGCTGGGCGGCGACCGGAGCCGGCTCGGCCTCGGCGGGGGCGGGCTCGGCGGGGGCGGGCTCGGCGGCGGGCACCGCCTGCTCCGCGGGCACCTGACCCGCACCGGCGCGGGTCAGCTCGGAGACGCGGGCCCGGCACTGGTCGAGCTGACCGCGCAGCTCGGCGTTCTCGGCGTTGAGCCGGCGCAGTTCGGCGACCACCTCGTCGAGGAAGTCGTCGACCTCGTCCTGCGCGTACCCCTCGCGGACCCGGGTGGGGTTGAAGCGCTTCTCGACGACGTCTTCGGGAGTGAGCGGCATGGCACGCACCTTCGCTGACGGACCGCCCCCGACGGACGGCGAACTCGGCCCCACCGTAGCGGACGTGATCGCCCGCGCTCCGGACGACGGCGCACCCCACCGGCCCTCGCGCACCGGACCAGAGCACCACCAGCGCACCGCCACCGCCGCGCCCGCAGCGGCGGGCCGGGCGGCTCAGGCCTGCGCGAAGCTGTTCGCCAGACCGTCCAGGGTGGGCATGAGGATCGAGCACAGGATCGCCAGCACGAGGAAGGCCAGGTCCAGCTGGACCGCTCCCAGGCGCAGCGGCGGGAGCACCTTGCGCAGGGCCTTCAGCGGCGGGTCGGTGACGGTATAGACCGACTCGGCGAGGACGAGGACCACGCCGCGCGGCCGCCACTCGCGCGAGAGCGCCTGCACCCAGTCGAGCACGAGCCTGCCGATGAGGCAGATGAAGAAGAGGAAGACGACGAGCTCGAGGAGCTTGAAGAGGACGGCCACGTCCTCATCCTGCCTGACGCACGGCGCCGACCCCCACCGTCACGACTGGTTGAAGAAGGTGCGCTCGGCGGGGCGCTCCTCCTCCTGCGTGGCCACTTCCACGTTCTGCGGCGACAGCAGGAAGACCTTGTTGGTCACCCGTTCGATGGAACCGTGCAGGCCGAAGACCAGCCCGGCGGAGAAGTCCACGAGGCGCTTGGCGTCCGAGTCGTCCATGTCGGTGAGGTTCATGATCACCGGGACGCCGTCGCGGAAGGACTCCCCGATCGTCTTCGCCTCGTTGTAGGTGCGCGGGTGGATCGTCGTGATCCGGTGCAGCTCACCCGCACCGGAGGAGACGGGGCTCGACGGGGGAACCACGTGGGCCACCTGCTTCCTGATGGGGGTCACCTGGGCCGTGGCCGCGCTGGGGCGGCGCTCGGCGACGGGGACCGGCTCGGGCGCCGGGCGGGACTCGTGCCGCACCTCGACGCGGGGTTCGTGCCGCGGTTCGTGCCGGACCTCGCGCACCGCCTCGGTGCGGGCGCGCGACGACTCGACCTCGGTGTCCTCGGCGTAGCGGTCGTCCTCGGCGAGGCCGAGGTAGACCATCGCATTGCGCAGCGCGCCGGCCATCGCAGGCTCCTCGGGATCGTGCTCGGTTGTCTGACCAGTCGGTGGACCGGGTACCGGACCACGTGGGCGTCAGCTCGACCCGCCGGAGCGGGTCGGGACGCGCGTGACGTTACCGCGCGGGCGGTCGCGATCCGAGGATGGCACTGCCGACACGCAGGTGTGTCGCCCCGGCCGCCACGGCCTGCTCCAGGTCGCCGCTCATGCCCGCCGACAGCTCGCGCGCGCCCGGGTGCTCCCGGCGCACGCGCTCGGCCAGCCCGGCGAGCGCCGCGAAGGCCGCGGCGGGCTCCGCGCCGCGCGGCGCGACCGCCATGAGACCGCGCAGCCGCAGCGCCGGCTGGGCCGCGACGGCGTCGGCCAGGCGCGGCACGTCGGCCGCCGCCGCACCGCCCCGGCCGGGGTCCACCGGCTGCCCCAGCGCGGTGGCGAGGTCGACCTGCACGAAGCAGCCCAGCGGGCGCCCCGCCCTGGCGGCCTCGGCGCCCAGCGCCGCCGCCAGCTTCGCGCGGTCCACGGAGTGCACGGTGTCGGCGTAGCCCACGACCGAGCGCACCTTGTTCGTCTGCAGCTGGCCGATGAAGTGCCAGCGCAGGTCCGGCACGCCGGTGCGCAGGGCAGCGGCCTTCGCCGACGCCTCCTGGTCGCGGTTCTCGCCCACGTCGCGCACGCCGAGCGCCGCCAGGGCGCGCACGTCGGCGGCCGGGAAGAACTTGGTGACGACCACGAGCGTCAGCTCCTCCGGCGCCCGGCCGGCGGCGCGCGCCGCGTCGGCCGCCCGGGTGCGCGCGGCCTCGAGGCCCGCGCGCAGCTGGTCGGTGCGCTCGGGGGTGGTCACCGGGTCCCCGTCCGCACGGACCGCGTCCGCGCCGCTCACGCCAGGACCACGACCGCCCCGCTGCGGCCGGTGCGCCCGTCGCGGCGGTAGGAGTAGAGGTCCTCGTGCTCGCTGGTGCAGCGCTCGGTGCGGCGGGCGGGGACGCCGAGGTCGGCGAGCTGGGCGAGGACGCCGGCGGGGACGTCGACGGCCGGGGTGCCGCGGCGGGTGCGGGCCCGCGCCGCCGGGACCCGGGCGGCGACCTCGTCGGCCATGGCCGGCGGCACCTCGTAGCACCCGCCGCAGATGGAGGGTCCGAGCGCGGCGACGAGGTCGCGGGCGCCCGCGGCGCGCAGGGCCGCGACGACCGCGGGGACGACACCGGCCACCAGACCGGGCCGGCCGGCGTGGGCCACGGCCACCAGGCCGGCGGCGGGGTCGGCGAGCACGACCGGCACGCAGTCGGCGACGACGACCGCCAGCGCCAGCCCCGGCACGGCGGTGACCAGGGCGTCGGCGCGCGGCGGGCGCGCCGGCACGCCGTCGAGGACGACCACGTCGGCGCCGTGGACCTGCTCGGGCACCACGAGGGCGTGGGCTCCGACCGCGCGGCGCAGGGCGTCGCGGTGGGCGGCCACCCGCTGCGGGTCGTCGCCCACGTGGTCGCCGAGGTTGAGCCCGGCGAAGGGCGGGGCGCCCGCGGCGCCCGCCCGCGTGGTGAACCCGCCGCGGACGCCGGCCGGCAGACCGGCGTCCAGCAGCGGGACGGGGACGTCGAGCACGGTCGTCAGAGCCGCCCCGACCTCACTTGAGGAAGTCGGGCACGTCGAGGTCGTCCTCCTCGACGCGCTGGCGCACCGGCCGGCGGGCGCCCGCGGTGTCCTGGGGCAGCTCGATGATCCGCGGGACCTGCACCGGGTCCTCGCCGGGCACGACCTGCGGCGGCTGCTGGGCCACCGGCTGCTCCTGCGGGGCCTGGTGCTGGGCCTGCTGCTGCACCGGCTGCTGCTGGTGCTGAACCGGCTGGGCGGGCGCCTGCGCGTAGGCGGGCTGCTGCGGCTGCGCGGGGGCGTACTGCGGCTGCTGGGGCTGCTGCGGGGCCTGCGGCACCTGCGGGGCCTGCGGCTGCGAGGGGGCGAACTGCTGGGAGGGGGCGCCCCAGCCGTCCGGGCGGGCCGCGCGCGGCGGCACCGCGCTGCCCTGCTGCTGAGGGCGGCCGGCGGGGACCTGGGGCACCTGGCCCAGGGCGCGCTCGTCGCGGCGGCGCAGCGGGCTGCCGCTGTCGAAGCCCGCCGCGATGACCGTGACGCGGACCTCGTCGCCGAGGGCGTCGTCGATGACGGCGCCGAAGATGATGTTGGCCTCCGGGTGCGCGGCCTCCTGCACGAGGCGGGCGGCCTCGTTGATCTCGTAGAGGCCGAGGTCCGAGCCGCCCTGGATGGACAGCAGGACGCCGTGGGCGCCGTCGATGCTGGCCTCGAGCAGCGGCGAGGAGATCGCCGACTCCGCGGCCTGCACGGCGCGGTCGTCGCCGCGGGCCGAGCCGATCCCCATGAGGGCCGAGCCCGCGCCCTGCATGACCGACTTCACGTCCGCGAAGTCGAGGTTGATCAGGCCGGGGGTGGTGATCAGGTCGGTGATGCCCTGGACACCGGACAGCAGCACCTGGTCGGCGGACTTGAAGGCGTCCAGGATGCTGACCTGCTTGTCGCTGATGGACAGCAGCCGGTCGTTGGGGATGACGATGAGGGTGTCGACCTCGTCGCGCAGCTCGGCGATGCCGGACTCCGCGGAGTTGGCCCGCCGGCGGCCCTCGAAGGTGAAGGGCCGGGTGACCACGCCGATCGTCAGGGCGCCCAGGGAGCGGGCGATGCGGGCGACGACCGGCGCGCCGCCGGTGCCGGTGCCGCCGCCCTCGCCGGCGGTGACGAAGACCATGTCGGCGCCCTTGAGCACCTCCTCGATCTCCTCCGCGTGGTCCTCGGCCGCCTTGCGGCCGACCTCGGGGTCGGCGCCCGCGCCGAGGCCGCGGGTCAGCTCGCGGCCCACGTCGAGCTTGACGTCGGCGTCCGACATCAGCAGTGCCTGGGCGTCGGTGTTGACGGCGATGAACTCGACGCCCTTGAGGCCGACCTCGATCATCCGGTTGACCGCGTTCACCCCGCCGCCGCCGACGCCGACGACCTTGATGACCGCTAGGTAGTTCTGCGGAGCTGCCACGTCGAGTGCCTCTCGCCTCTTTCGCCGAATCTCGCTGTCTGGAGCGCTGCTGCGAACCCTGACCCTCAAGTAGAGGGTCAACGTTATGTCACTTCCTGCTGGGTGGTGACCGTAGGGAGCGATGAGGGTGAACTGCAACCGACGGCTCGGCGTGTCGCGCGAACACCCCGGATCGGACGCGCTCAGCGGGGGGTGGGACCGCCGTGACCGGTCCGGGACCGCGTCGTGATCAACTCGTGGTCACCGAGCCGTCACGCAGCGGTGGTCACGGCGTGGTCGTCGCGAAGTCGGGGGCGGAGACGTCGACGGCGCTGGAGGCCGCCACCGCCGGCTCCTGCAGCAGCCGCAGCAGGACCTCCGCCTTGCGCTCCGGGCGCGAGGCGTCGCCCCAGGTGACGCGGGGACCGTCGGCCAGCTGCAGGCTCACCGCGTCCGGGCTGGTCGCGGCGATGGAGACCACCAGCGAGCGCACCTGCGGCGACAGCGAGCCGTTGACCGCGATGGCCGCCTGCAGCGCCTGCGCACCCGCGGCGTCGACGTCGACGTCGAGGACCGGCACGCCGGGCGGCGGGGCCTCGGCGTGCACGAGGACCGTGCCGTCGCCGTCGACGAGGTCCACTCCCCCCGTGCGCGAGGGCACCGCGGCGACGGCCTGGCGCTCGTGGACGGTGACCAGCAGGGTCGAGGGCCACGAGCGCGTCACGTCCGCGGAGGCGACCAGCGGCAGCCTCTCGACCTGCCGGGCCAGCGAGCCGGTGCTCACCCCGGCCAGCGCGGCACCCCGGACGTCCTCGACGAGCGCCTCGACGGCGGCCCGGTCGGTGCGCTCGGTGCCGGTGATGCGGACCTGCTCCACCCGCAGCCAGGGCGAGCCCAGCAGCACCCAGCCCGCCGCCGCGCACAGCGCCACCAGGCCCGCCAGCGCCGCCAGCGCGCGCCGGCCCGGACGCCAGCGGTGCGCCCGCCGGGCGCCGGCGCGGTCGGCCAGCTCGGCGATGCGCGCCGAGCGCGCCGCCTTCGCGGGAGCCGCGCCGGCACCCTGGGCCGACGACGCCGGCCGCACCGGCCGCACCGCGGGACGGCCGCCCGCCGACCGCCCGGCCGGCGTGCGCCCGGCCGGCGCCCGTCCCACCGGCGTCCCGGCGGCACCCGCCGCCCGCACCGCCCGGCGGCGCTGGGGGCTGCCGGAGGTGCGGGGCGCCGGGGCCCCGGAGCCGGTGGGCGGCGCGGCGGCGGCCGGGGGCACGGGCGGGGCCGGTGGGCGGCGCGGCCGGGTGGGACGGGCCATCAGCGCGCCGCCAGCAGCTCGAGCACCTCGGGGCCGACCCGCGTCACGTCGCCGGCCCCGATCGTCAGCAGCAGGTCCCCCGGGCGCACCCGCGCCGCCACGGCCGCGGCCGCGCCCGCGCGCTCGGGCACGAAGGCCACGTGCTCGGCCGGCAGCGGCACGGCCCGCGCGACCAGCTCCCCGGTCACGGCCGGGTCCGGGTCCTCGCGGGCCACGTAGACGTCCAGGACGACGACGTCGTCGGCCAGCCCCAGCGCGCGGCCGAACTCCGCGGCGAAGGCCCTGGTGCGGCTGACCAGGTGCGGTTGGAAGACCGCCACCACCCGACCGCCGTCGGCGACGGGGCGGGCGGCGCGCAGCAGCGCCTCGACCTCCGTGGGGTGGTGGGCGTAGTCGTCGACCACGCGCACGCCGGCGGCCTCGCCCTTGTGCTCGAAGCGCCGGCGGGCGCCGCCGAAGGCGGCCAGCCCCGCCAGCACGGCGGCGGGACCGGCACCGACCTCCACCGCGGCCGCGTAGGCGGCGGCGGCGTTGAGCAGGTTGTGCCGGCCCGGCACGCGCAGGCGCAGCTCGCCGACCGCGTCCGCGCCCTCGTGCAGCAGCGCCGAGGGCCGGGCGCCGTCGCGCACCCGCTCCAGCCGCACGTCGGCGTCGGCGGCCGTGCCGTACGTGCGCACCCGCACCCCGCGCCCGCGGGCGCTCTGCGCCAGCCGCCGGGCGCCCGGGTCGTCCGCGCAGGCCACGAGCAGCCCGCCCGGCTGCAGGCGCTCGACGAACTCCTCGAAGGCGGCCACGACGGCCTCCGGCGTGCCGTAGTGGTCCAGGTGGTCCGGTTCCACGTTGGTGACGACGTCGACGACCGGCGCGTAGGCCCGGAAGGAGCCGTCGGACTCGTCGGCCTCGGCGACGAACGGCCCGGCGCCCTCGCGCGCCCCGCCGTCGCTGCCGCCGGTCAGCTCGCCGCCGATGGCGTAGGAGGGGTCCAGACCGGCCTCGGTGAGGGCGACCGCGAGCATCGACGACGTCGTCGTCTTGCCGTGGGTGCCGGCAACGGCAATGCCGGCCCGGCCGGTCATGAGGGCCGCCAGCGCCTGCGAGCGGTGCAGGACGCGCAGGCCCCGCTCGCGGGCGGCGAGCAGCTCGGGGTTGGACGGGCGCACCGCGGAGCTGACCACGAGGGTGTCGCCGGGGCCGAGGTCGCCGAGGTTGGCCGGGTCGTGCCCGACGACGACGCGCACCCCGAGGTCGGCCAGGCGGTGCAGCGTCTCGGAGTCGGCGGCGTCGGTGCCGGAGACCTGCACGCCGCGCGCCCGCAGCAGCCGGGCGACGCCGGAGACGCCGACACCGCCGATGCCGAGCAGGTGCACGCGGCCGAGGTCGGCGACGGCCACGGGGGCGGGGGTGGTCGCGCTCACCGGGCCGCCGCCTCGACGAGGTCGGCCAGCCGCTCGTCGCCGTCGCGCACCCCGAACGCCTCGGCCGCCCGCGCGGCGGCGTCCAGCGCCGCGGCGTCGCCCAGCAGCGGCAGCACCCGCTCGCGGACGAAGGCCGCGTCCAGCTCGGCGTCGGGCACGAGCAGGCCGCCGCCGGCGGCGACGACCGGTTCGGCGTTGCGCCGCTGCTCGCCGTTGCCGATGGGCAGCGGCACGTAGACCGCGGGCAACCCCAGCGCCGTCAGCTCGCTGACGGTGCCCGCCCCGCTGCGGCAGGCGACGAGGTCGGCCGCGGCGTAGGCGGTGTCCATCGCGTCGGCGTACTCGCGCACGGCGTAGCGGCCCGCGAGCGCGTCCTCCAGCGGCGGCAGCGGCACCCGCTTGCCGCGGCCGCTGACGTGCAGGACCTGCACCCCGGCGCCCAGCAGGTCCGGTGCGCAGGCGCCGAAGACGTCGTTGAGGCGCTGGGCGCCCAGCGAGCCGCCGGTCACCAGCAGCGTCGGCAGGTCCGGGTCCAGGCCCAGCCCGGCCCGCGCCGCCCGCCGCCGCGCGGGGCGGTCGCCGGCCGCGGCGAGGGCGGTGATCTCGGTGCGCAGCGGCATGCCGGTGTGCACGGCGCCGGCCAGCGGGGTGCCGGGGAAGGCGACCGCGGTGCTGCGCGCCCACCGGGCGCCGAGGCGGTTGGCGATGCCGGGCAGGGAGTTCTGCTCGTGGACGACCACGGGCACGCCCGCGCGCCGGGCCGCGAGGTAGGCGGGGACGGCCACGTAGCCGCCGAAGCCGACGACGACCTCGGCCCCGACGTCCTCGATCGCCCGCCGGGCGGCGGCCACCGCCGAGCTCAGCCGTCCCGGCAGGCGCAGCAGGTCGGCGGAGGGCCGGCGCGGCAGCGGCACGCGCGGCACCGGCGCCAGGTCGTAGCCGCGCTGCGGCACCAGGCGCGACTCCAGGCCCTCGGCGGTGCCGAGGACCAGGACGCGGGTGCCGGGGTCGCGCCGGCGCAGGCAGTCGGCGGTGGCCAGCAGCGGGGCGACGTGCCCCGCCGTGCCGCCACCGGCGAGCAGGACGTTCACCGAGGAGCCTTCCGTGCGGTCGTGCGCTTCTTCGGCGCCGGAGCACCGGTCCGGCGCGGCAGGACGGCCAGCGAGCGGGAGATGACCGACTCGCGGGCCGCGAGGGCCTCCGGGGCGCCGGGTTCGGCGCGGGCGAAGGACAGCAGCACCCCGATCGCCAGCAGCGTGACCGCCAGCGCCGAGCCGCCGTAGGAGATCAGCGGCAGCGGGATGCCGATGACCGGCAGCAGGCCCAGCACGACGCCGACGTTGATGCAGGCCTGCCCGAGGACCCAGGCGGCCAGGCCGGCCACGGCGAGCTTGGTGAACAGCTGCTCGGAGCGGCGCACCAGCCGCAGGCAGGCCAGGGCGATGACGGCGAAGAGCACCAGGATGGTCAGCGTGCCGGGCAGGCCCAGCTCCTCGCCGATGACGGCGAAGATGAAGTCGTTGTGCGCCTCGGGCAGCCAGGACCACTTCTCCCGGCTGGCGCCCAGGCCGAGCCCCCACCAGCCGCCGGAGGCGAGCGCGTACTTGCCCTGCACGGGCTGCCACGACAGGCCCTGGATGGCCTCGGCGGTGTCGCCGGCGCCGAACAGCCAGTCGTGCACGCGGTCGCGGCGGTTGCTGCTGGTGAGCACGGCGATCGTGGCCACGAGCGCACCGGCACCGCCGGCGAGGGCGAACCACTTCGCGGGGACGCCGGCCGCCCACACCACCGCCACGACCATCGTCATCATGACCAGCGCGGTGCCGAGGTCGCGGGCGAGCAGGACCAGGCCGATCGTCAGGCCGGTGGGCAGCGCCAGCGCGCCGAGCAGCTGCAGCGGTTCGTGCAGCCGCTCGCGGCGCCGGGTCAGCGCCAGCGCGAGCGCCAGCACGAGGGCCAGCTTGGCGGCCTCGGAGGGCTGCCCGCTGACCGGGCCGATCGCGATCCAGTTGCGGTTGCCGTTGACGACGCGACCGATGCCGGGCACGAAGACGAGCAGCTGCAGCAGCGCCGAGCCGAACAGGGCCGGCACGGCCAGCCGCGACCAGGCGGTGGCGGGCAGGCGGCTGGCCACGACGAGGGCCAGGCCCCCCAGGACGGCGAACATCGCCTGGCGCCGGAAGTAGTAGAACTGCGAGCCGTACTCGGTGAGCGACTCCACGCTGGAGCTGGAGAGCACCATGACGAGGCCGATGACGACGAGCACGGACGTCGTGGCCAGCAGCACGTGGTGCGTGGCCAGCGGCGAGTCCAGCAGGCGGGCGCGCTCGCGGACCCACTCCCCCGTCGCCTCCAGCCACGCCGGGCGGCGCCAGCCGGCGGCCGGGCGGGACGCCGGGCGGGCACCGGCCGAGCGCGCCCGCGCCTGGGGACCGGTCAGCGCCACGTCAGCGCTCCCGGCGCCCGAGGCGGCGGTGCACCGCGGCCGCGAAGGCGTCACCGCGGTGGCCGTAGGAGGTGAACTGGTCGAAGGAGGCGCACGCCGGGGCGAGCAGCACGGTGTCCCCCGGCTGCGCAGAGGCGGCCGCGCGCTCGACGACGGCGTCCATGAGGGCGTCGGCCGGCGGGGTGTCGGAGGCGGGCACGCCTGCAGTCTGCGGGAGGTCGACCTCGACGACCGGGACATCCGGCGCGTGTCGCTGCAGGGCCTCGCGCAGCAGCTGCCGGTCGGCGCCGATGAGCACCGCGGCGCGCAGCCGGTCGCGGTGGGCGGCCACGAGGTCGTCGAAGCGGGCGCCCTTGGCTAGTCCCCCGGCGATCCACACCACGGGGTCGAAGGCCGCCAACGAGGCGGACGCCGCGTGCGCGTTGGTCGCCTTGGAGTCGTCGACCCAGTGCACGCCGTCCGCCCGGGCGACGGTGGCGACCCGGTGCGGGGCGGGGGTGAAGGCGCGGACCCCGTCGCGCACGGCGGCCTGGCCGACCCCGGCGGCGCGGGCCAGCGCGGCCGCCGCCAGCACGTTCTCGACGGCGTGCGGGGGCACCGGGTCCTGCGAGCCGGCCGGGCGCAGGTCGTCCAGCGAGCACAGCTCCGCGGCGCTGGTGGCGCGCTGCTCGACGAAGGCGCGGTCGCACAGGACGTCCTCGACCAGCCCGAGCGTCCCGATGCGCGGCACGCCGGTGGTGAAGCCGACGGCGCGCGCGCCCTCGACGACGTCCGCCTCGCGCACGAGCTCCTCGGTGCGCGGGTCGGCGAGGTTGTAGACGCACGCCACCTCGGTGTTCTCGTAGACGCGGCCCTTGGCCCGGGCGTAGGCGTCCAGGGAGCCGTGCCAGTCGAGGTGGTCGGGTGCGACGTTGAGCACCGCCGAGGCCAGCGGCCGCAGCGAGGCGGCGGTGTCGGTGGACAGCCAGTGCAGCTGGTAGCTGGACAGCTCCACCGCGAGGACCTGGTAGGCCTCCGGGTGGCGCAGCGCCTCCACGAGCGGGGTGCCGACGTTGCCGGCCGCCGCGGCCCGCAGCCCGGCGGCGCGCAGCATCGAGGCCAGCAGCTCCACGGTGGTCGTCTTGCCGTTGGTGCCGGTCAGCGTCAGCCACGGCGCGGCGCCGGTGGCCGGGCGCATCCGCCAGGCGAGCTCCACGTCGCCCCACACGGGCACGCCCGCCAGCGCCGCCCCCACGAGCAGGGGCGCGTCGGGGTGCCAGCCCGGGGAGGTGACGACGAGGTCGTAGGCCTCCCACGGCCGCGGCGGCGCCTGCACGTGCTCGGGGCCGAGCAGGACGTGCGCGCCGAGCACCTGCAGCAGCTGCGCCTTCTCGTGCGGGCCCTCGCCGGTGGCGGCGTCGACGACGGTGACCTCGGCGCCCACCTCCAGCAGGGCGTCGGCCGCGGCGAAGCCGGACAGCCCGATGCCCGTGACGAGCGTGCGCAGCCCCGACCAGCGGGATCCGGCGTCGCGCAGCTCGCGCACCCGGTCGGTGTCGTCGGCGCGGGGGCTGGGGTTGCCCAGCCAGCTGTCGAAGACCCTCATGCCCCCGTGACCCATTCCGCGTAGAAGACGCCCAGGCCGAGCGAGACGAACAGCCCGGCGATGATCCAGAACCGGATGACGATCGTCACCTCGCCCCAGCCCGCGAGCTCGAAGTGGTGCTGCAGCGGCGCCATCCGGAAGATGCGCTTGCCGGTGAGCTTGAAGGAGCCCACCTGCAGGACCACCGACAGGGTGATGATGACGAAGAGGCCGCCGAGGACGACGAGCAGCATCTGGGTGCGCGACAGGATCGCCAGGCCGGCCAGCGCACCGCCCAGCGCGAGCGAGCCGGTGTCGCCCATGAAGATCTTCGCCGGGCTCGCGTTCCACCACAGGAAGCCGAAGCAGGCGCCCATGACGGCGGCGGCGACGACGGCGAGGTCGCGCGGGTCGCGCACCTCGTAGCAGCGCGCCTCGACCTCGGTGAGCACGTAGCAGCTCTGGTTGGACTGGAACGTGCAGATGAGGACGTAGGCGGCCAGCACCAGCGTCGTCGCCCCGGTGGCCAGGCCGTCGAGGCCGTCGGTGAGGTTCACGCCGTTGCTGATGGCGGAGGTGATGAACAGCGCCCACAGCACGAACAGCACGGTGCCGACGGCCGCGCCGGCGAACGCGAGGTCCAGCGGGGTGTCGCGCAGCACGGACACGTGCGTCGAGGCGGGGGTCGCGCCGTCCTTGCGCCCGTCCGGGAACTGCAGCGCCAGGACCGCGAACACGATGCCGACCAGGCCCTGGCCGGCCAGCTTGGCCCGCGGGCGCAGGCCGAGGCTGCGCTGCTTGGAGATCTTGATGAAGTCGTCGAGGAACCCGACGACGCCCAGGCCGGTCATGAGGAAGAGGACCAGCAGCCCCGAGGCCGTCGGCGGCGCCCCGGTGAACAGGTGCGCAGCGCCGTAGGCGAGCAGCGCGCCCAGGATGATGACGGTGCCGCCCATCGTGGGGGTCCCGCGCTTGGTGTGGTGGCTCGTGGGCCCGTCGTCGCGCACGAACTGCCCGTAGCCGCGGCGCACCAGCCAGCGGATGTACAGCGGCGTGCCGAAGAGGGCGACGACGAGGGAGAAGGCCCCCGCGATGAGGACGGTCCTCACGCCGGGGCCTCCGTGGTCGTGGTCGGGTCGGTGGTCGGGTCGGTGGTCGGGTCGGTGAGCGGGTCGGCGGTGAGCGCCAGCGCGAGGCGGGCCAGGCCCGCCCCCTGCGAGGACTTCACCAGGACGACGTCACCGCTGCGCAGGCGCGGGCGCAGGAACTCCAGCGCCGCGTCGACGTCGTCGGCGAACGCGGCCTCCTCGCCCCAGGAGCCCTCCATGACGGCACCGGTGTAGAGCGGGCGCGCACCGGCCCCGACGACCAGCAGCTGCGCGACGTCCAGGCGCACCACGAACCGCCCGAGCGCGTCGTGCTCGTCGCGCGAGGCCGGGCCGAGCTCGAGCATCTCCCCCAGCACCGCCCAGGTGCGCCGCCCGCCGGCCATGCCGACGAGGGCCTTGAGCGCTGCCCGCATCGAGTCGGGGTTGGCGTTGTAGGCGTCGTGGACGACCGTGACGCCGTCGGCGCGCTCCACGACCTGCATGCGCCCCGGGCTGACGGTCTCGGCGGCGCTCAGCGAGGCGGCGACGCCGGCGAGCGGCAGGCCCAGGCCGAGCGCCACGGCGGCGGCGGCCAGGGCGTTGGTCACCTGGTGCTCGCCGTGCAGGCGCAGCTGCACGCCCGCGCGCTCGTCGCCGCGCACCAGGGTGAACCCGGCCCGCGCCCGCTCGTCGAGGACGACGTCCTGAGCGCGGACCTCGGCGTGCGCGGAGCGGCCGAAGGTCAGCACCCGCGCCCGCGTGCGGGCGGCCATCGCGGCCACCCGGTCGTCGTCGGCGTTGAGCACCGCGAGGCCCTCGGCGGGCAGCGCCTCGACGAGCTCGCCCTTGGCCCGCGCCGTGACCTCCAGGGAGCCGAACTCCCCGGCGTGCGCGGCGCCCACGACGAGCTCCACGCCGACGCTCGGCTGCGCCAGCTCGCACAGCGCGGCGATGTGGCCCAGCCCGCGGGCGCCCATCTCCACGACGAGGGCGGCGGTCCGCTCGTCGGCGCGCAGCACCGTCAGGGGCGCGCCGATCTCGTTGTTGAAGCTGCCCGCGGGGGCCACGACCGGGCCCAGCGGGGCCAGCACCTGCGCCAGCAGGTCCTTGGTCGTCGTCTTGCCCTGCGAGCCGGTCACCCCGACGACCACCGGGCCGCGAGCGCCCTCGCGCAGCCGGCGCAGGGCGCCGGCCGCCAGGCGGCCCAGGGCCGCCACGCCGTCGTCGGCGAGGACGACGGCCGTCCCGGCGGGCACCTGCACCTCCCGCTCGGCGAGGACCAGCACCGCGCCGGCCGCGACGGCCGCCGCGGCGTGCTCGGCGCCGTCGGGGGGGGGGGGGGGGGGGGGGGGGGGCGCCGCGGGCCGCGGCCGCCGCCCCCGGGCGGCCCGCAACCCGCCACCCCCCCCCCGCACAACCCCGCCC
>NZ_JBJLSF010000025.1:0-50998 GCF_050871885.1 Kineococcus aridisoli
GGGGGGGTGGAGCTGAGCGGGGGGGGGCGTAGGGGTGAAGGGTTTGGGGTTCCGGGTGGGGCGGTGGGAGCGGAGGCGGGGCCGGCATAGGGGCTCCCCCGCGGTCCCGGCCGCGGCCGGGACCGCAGGGGCCTCAGACGATCTCGGCGACCTGCTCGGGCGCCGCCTCGCGCGGGCGCTCCGGCGGGCGCCGCAGCCGCGCCACGAGCCGGCACAGCAGGTAGATCGTGAACGACACCGTCGTCACGTAGGGGCTGATGGGGATCGAGGAACCCAGCGCCAGCAGGGTCCCGCCGACCATCGCCACGAGCGCGAAGGCCACCGACAGCAGCGGGACGACGAAGGGGGAGTGGCTCACCCGCACGGCCGCGGCCGCGGGGGTGACGAGCAGCGCCAGCACCAGCAGGGCACCGACGATCTGCACGCTCATCGCCACCGCCAGGCCCAGCACGAGCATGAACACCGGCGACAGCAGCCGCACCGGGACCCCGCGGGCCGCGGCCAGCTCGGGGTCCAGGCTGGCGAACAGCAGCGGCCGCCACAGCACGAGCATCGTGGTGACGACGACGGCGGAGATCACCGCCAGCGACACCAGCTGCGGGTCGTCGACGGCGACGATCTGCCCGGTGAGCAGGCCGAACTTGTTCGCGGCCCGCCCCTGGTACAGCGACAGGAACAGCACCCCGAGGCCGAGGCCGAACGGCATGAGGACGCCGATCGCGGAGTTGTGGTCGCGGGCGCGCGCGCCGAGCACGCCGAACAGCACGGCCGCGAGCACCGAGCCGACCAGGGAACCCGCGACGACGTTCGCGCCCAGCAGCAGCGCGGCCGCCCCGCCCGCGAAGCTCAGCTCGCTCGTGCCGTGCACGGCGAAGGGCAAGTCGCGGGCGACGACGAAGACGCCGACGAGCCCGCCGACCAGGCCCAGCAGCGCCCCGGCGTACAGGGAGTTGTGGACCAGCTCCAGCAGGGCGCCGTAGTCGGAGAAGTCGAAGATGCGGTTCACGAGGCCCTCTCGTGCTGGTGCGCGTGCTGGTGGTCGTCGACGCCGCCGCCGGCCACCAGCAGCCGCCCGCCGGACTCCAGCACCTCCACCGGTGCGCCGTACAGCTCCGAGAGCGTCGCGGAGTTCATCACCTGCTCGGGGGTGCCGATGCGGAAGCGCCCGCCGGCCAGGTAGAGCACCCGGTCGGTGTAGGGCAGCACCGGGTTGACGTCGTGGGTGACGAACAGGACCGCGGCGCCGGTGCGGGTGCGGCACTGGTCGACCAGCGCCGAGACGGCCCCGGCGTGGTGCAGGTCCAGCGACAGCAGCGGCTCGTCGGCCAGCAGCAGCCGCGGTTCGCCCACGATGCTCTGCGCCACCCGCAGCCGCTGCTGCTCCCCGCCGGACAGCCGTCCGACGGGGACGTCGGCGTAGGAGGTGGCGCCGACGGCCTCCAGCACGGCGTCGACCTTCGCCCTCGCCGAGCGCGAGGGCAGCAGCGGCCCCCAGCGGTGCCCGTCCAGGCCCAGGCGCACGAAGTCGCGGGCCCGCAGCGGGGTGCTCGGCTCCAGGCCCTTCTGCTGCGGGACGTAGCCGATGTTCCGGTCCCCGCGCCGGGCGGGCCGGCCGGCGACCTCCACCCGGCCGGCCTGCAGCGGCTGCTGGCCGAGGACCACCCTGAGCAGGCTGGACTTGCCCGCGCCGTTCGCGCCGAGGACGGCGACGAACTCGCCGGGTGCCACGTCGAGGTCCAGGCCGGACCACAGGCGCCGGCTGCCGTAGGCCAGCGAGGCCTCCCGCAGCCGCAGCGCGGGCACCGGCCCGGGGCCGCCCGGGGCCGGCTCGGGGACCGTGCCGGCGCTCACGCGCCCAGCGCCGCCGCGATCGCGTCGACGTTCTCGGTCATCCACGTCGTGTAGTCCTCGCCCTCGGGCAGCGTCTCGGTGACCGGCACCACCGCGATGCCGTTGTCCTGCGCGGCCCGCAGGACCTGCTCGGTCTGCGGGCCCGTGGTCTGCTCGTTGTGGACCAGTGCCCGCACCTGCTTGCCGGTGAACAGGGACAGTGTCTCCTGCAGGACGGCGACGGGGACGTCGCTCTCCTCCTCGATCGCCTCGGAGAACTCCTCCGGGGTCCGGTCCTCGGCGCCGAGCGCGTCGAGCAGGTAGCCGGGGACGGGCTCGGTGACGGCGACCGGCTGGCCCTGCGTGCGCGCGGCCTCCTCCTCGATGCGCTGCTGCAGCCCGTCGAGGGCGCCCTGGAACGTCGCCAGGTTCGCCTCGAACGCGGCGGCGTCGTCGGGGGAGGCCTTCGCGAGCTCGGCCTCGATGCGCTCGGCGAGGGTGCGGACGGTGGCGACGTCGTACCAGACGTGCTCGTTGAGCTCCCCGTCGGCGGGCGCCTGCTTGCCCGAGACCTCCACGGCGTTCAGCACCACGGCCTGCGAGCCGGCCGCGCTGAGCATCTGCTCCATGAAGTCGTCGTAGCCGCCGCCGTTCTCGATGACGAGGTCGGCGCGCGAGAGCTCCAGCTGGGTGCGGGTGCTCGCCTCGTAGCTGTGCGGGTCGGCGGAGGGGTCGCTGATGATCGAGGTGACGCTCGCGGCGTCGCCGGCGATCGCGGAGGCGATCGAGCCGTAGACGTTCGTGGAGGCCACGACGCTGAGCCCGTCGGCGGCCGGGGAGCTCGCCGCCGGCGCGGAGCCGGCGGTGTCCTCCCCGCCGCCGCAGGCGGTCAGGGCGAGGGTGCCGGCGAGGGTGGCGGCGAGGGCGAGCGAGCGGCGGCGCGACGGCATGCGACGTCTTCCTGACGATGGGAACGGTTGTCGATTACTGTAAGGCCGTCCGGTGCCGCCCGACGCTCAGGGCCTGCGGGCGGCGCCGGCGTCCAGCGTCCGCGTGCACGCCGCGATGATCAGCGGCACCGCGAGCATGGCCCCCACCGCCGGCACGGCCGCGCCGGAGTCGTTGACGGCGAAGCCGATGACGAGCAGCACCAGCAGGCAGGTCAGCCCGGCCTCCAGCACCGGGTGCGCCTCGTAGGCGCGTGCCAGCAGCGAGACCCCGAGCACCTTCGGGCGCACCAGCACGAAGGCGATGAAGGCGGCCGCGACCGCCAGCACGAGGCTGAGGATCCAGTTGCTGTAGAGGATCCGCAGGTTCTGCGCCGCCTTGCGCTCGACGACCTGCCAGGCCCCGCCGTCCAGGAGGGTCTGCACGAAGCGGCCCAGGTGCGTCTGGTCGTCCACGGGGCGCAGCCAGTCGGCGACCGAGATCGCGGCCAGCACCAGGAGCGTGGCGACCGCGATGGCGAGCACCCGCCGCCAGGTGATCCGCACCCCCGCCACGAACAGCGCCAGCAGGCCGAAGGCGGGCAGGATCGCGGGCGGGCCGCCGAAGTCGCTGCCGAGCACGCCGTCGACGAACGTCGTCACCAGGCCCAGGACGGCCACCGCGACGACCGCCCAGCGGCGCCGCCCCCCGCGCACCAGGCGGTCGGCCAGCGCCGTGGTGAACAGCAGCGCACCCGTGGCGAACAGCGCGAACTGCTGGTTGCCCAGCCCGTAGAAGCGGCCGGCCACGACCGGCTGCAGGCCGTTGAGGCTGGAGGTGATCAGCCGCGAGCCGGTCGCGCAGTCCACCGCCAGGACCCCGGCCGTCACCAGCCCCACGAAGCCCAGCGGGCCCAGCGCCGCCCGCCGCCACGGGCCCAGCAGCGCCAGGGCCGTGATGAGCGCCACGTACAGGGCCACCGCGCCCGAGACGGCGAGCAGGTGGTCGCCGGTGCTCTCGCCGTGGCGCCACCACGGGATCGTGTTGGCCAGGAACGTCGAGGCGCACACCGCGGCGAAGGCGACCGTGAGCACGCGCAGCCCGCCCAGCACCCGGCGCCGCCCGCGCGAGCCGCCCCACGCCCTGCGCAGCGCGAGCGTGGCCACCGCGTACAGCACCAGCTGCGAGGCGCCCCAGGCGGTGAAGAAGGGCCCGACGAGCGGCTGCACCGCCTGCGCGGCCTGGTCCAGGTCGCGGACCTTGCGCTCGCGCTCGGCGGCGGAGGTGCCCGGGTCGGTGGAGGTGACCGGGGCGCCGACCAGGCCCGGCGTGCCGTGGTCGGAGCCGAGCGCCAGCGCCAGCACGGTCGGGGTCAGGTCGGTCGTCTGCACGATGGCCGTCTGCCGCGTCGAGCGCGATCCCAGGTAGCCGTCGTAGGTGCCGCCGCCGGGCGCCGGGCCCGTGGCGGCGCCGAACTGCAGGTGGGCGGTCCGGCCTGCGTCGGCCAGCGACACGGCCAGCAGCGTCGTCGCGTCCGCGCCGGTGGAGGCCTCGACGGCCCGCTGCACGGCGGCCACCCTCGCGTCGACGGCCGCGACCTGCTCGGCGCGCGAGGCCGCGGGCGCCTCCTCCTGCGCCGGCAGGTCCTCGGGGTCGCGCACGACGCCGGCGTCGACGACGACGACCTGCGCGCCGGACTCCAGGGCGTCCTGCACGTACCCGCCGACGGCCTGCGGGGTGCCGGCCTCGGCGGCGCCGACGTACCCGGGGACGGTGCCGTCCTCGGCCGCCAGCGCGATGCCGGCGCCCGGGCCGATCGCCAGCGCGCGGGTGCCGGCCCCGGCCAGCGCCTGCCCCAGGGTGCCCGGCACGGCGCTGAAGGTGTCCTCCTCGGCGATCGCCCGGTAGCGCGCCAGGTCGGGCTGGACGCCGTCGACGACCTCGGCGACCGGCGCGCAGGCGGCGGCGGCGTGCTCGGCGGAGGTGCCGTCGAAGTCGGTGGCGCGCCGGCCGGCGGACAGGCCCAGCCAGCCGTCGGCGGGGCAGGCGGCGGTGAAGACGCTGCGCACGGCCACGGTGCCGATCGCGCCGCTGCTCATCGACGCCAGCGCCGGGGTGGACCGCTCGGACACGTCCGACCAGCGCACGCCGGAGAAGCCGACGAGGACGAGCGGGGCCCGCCCGGCCGCCACCTCGTCGGCGGCCCTCTCGGTGACCCCGTCGGCGGCGCGTGCGGGAGCGGCTGCGAGCAGCGCCCCCAGCAGCACCGCCGTCGCCGCGATCACCGCCACCAGCGCGGGCAGGGCGTGCGGACGGGAGGTGGCGGAGCGGGGCACCGCTCCAGGCTAGGGCGGGCGGTGGTCGGGACCCGTGCGCCGCTGGGGGAGGATCGGGGAGTGATCGAGGAGGGGACGGCTCGGGTGCCGCGCGCTGCGCCGGCGGGTGCGTGGCGGCTGGCGGGGGTGGTGCTGCTGCTGCTCGCCGTCGCGCCGATCGTGCACCGCTACCTCGTGGCCTACCCCGAGGACCAGTGGCAGGTGGACCTGGAGGTCTACCGCGAGGCCGGCCGCAGCCTGCTGCTGGGCCGGCCGGTGTACGCCTTCGAGACGGAGGTGCCGCAGCTGCTGCCGTTCACCTACCCGACGTTCTCGGCGCTGCTGTCGGTGCCGCTGGCGCTGCTGCCGTGGGGCGCGGCGGGCTGGGTGTGGACCGCGCTGCAGCTGGCGCTGCTGTGGCTGGTGGTCGGGCTGGCCTTCCGGCCGCTGCTGGAGCGCGCCGGTGCCCGCGCCGGGCTGCTGCACGGGATCGTCGCCGCGCTGTGCGTCTGGATCTCCCCGGTCGGCGAGAACATCCGCTTCGGCCAGGTCAACGTCGTCCTCGTCTCGCTGTGCCTGCTGGACCTGGTGCGCGGGCGCGAGGGGGTGCGCATCGGGCGCTGGACCCTGCGCTGGCCGCGGGGCGCCCTCGTCGGCCTGGCGGTGGCGATCAAGCTGACCCCGGGCGTCTTCCTCGTGCACTTCGCGATCACCCGGCAGTGGCGCGAGCTGCGCAACGCCGTCGCCGCGGCGGCGGGGGTGACGGTCGCGACCTTCCTCGTCGCGCCGGAGGCGTCGCTGGAGTTCTGGACCTCCGCGCTGCTGAACTCCGACCGGCTGGGGCCGAACGCGGGCTCGTCCAACCAGTCGCTGCGCGGCTTCGTGCTGCGGCTGTACCTGTCCGAGGGCGCGACGACGCTGGTGTGGGGCCTGCTGGCCGCGCTCGCGGCGGTGGCGGGGTTCGCGCTGGCCCGGGCGCTGCACCGGCGCGGCTCGCTCGTGGGGGAGGTCGCCGCGTGCGGGATGGTCGCGGTGCTCGTCTCGCCCGTCTCCTGGCTGCACCACCTGCTGTGGGGCGTCGTCGTGCTCGGGGCCGTCGTCGGCGACGGGCGGACCCGTCGCCGGCTGGTGGTGGGCGTGGTCGGCCTGCTGCTGCTGTGGGTGGCGTGGCCGTGGTGGGGGGCGAACCTGCTGGCCTCGCGCAGCGTGCCGACGGTGCTGGCCCGCGCGGTGCAGAACGGCGACCTGTGGTGGGCCTGCCTGTCGCTGCTCGCGATGTGGTGGCTGCTCGTCCGGCGCACCGAGAGCCGATCACGGGCCGTGATCAATTCGTCGCTCAGCGTTTAGGGTTCCGTGCCCTGGGGGAAGACGCCATCCAGCGAGAGCGTCACCTGACCCGAGGGGGGACCCGTGAGCGAGACCAGCCGAGCCCTGCGCCCGACCGTCGAGGCGTGGGAGTGGCAGCTGCGGGGTGCGTGCCGCGAGGCCGACCCCGAGCTGTTCTTCCACCCCGAGCTCGAGCGCGGCGCAGCCCGCCAGCACCGCGACGCCGCGGCCCTGGCCATCTGCGCCGAGTGCCCCGTGCTGCGCCAGTGCCGCCAGCACGTGCTCTCGCACCGCGAGAGCTACGGGGTCTGGGGGGGCCTGACCGAGGAGCAGCGCGAGGCCGTCTGGAGCGGGCGCACCGAGCGCCGCAGGCTGCGCCGCGCCGGCTGAGGCGACCGGCCGCCGGGCGGGGCGGGCGCGGGCGCTCGGCTACTGTCTCGACCGTGCTGCGCTACGCGTTCTTCGGTCCCGTCGGCACCTTCTCCGAGGCCGCCCTGCGGACCGTGGTGGGGGACGCGCCCGCCGTGGCGACCTCGAGCGTCGACGCGACGATCGAGGCGGTGCGCAGCGGCGCGGCCGACGTCGGCTGCGTGCCGATCGAGAACTCCGTCGAGGGCGGTGTGCCCGCCACCCTGGACGGGCTGGCCGTCGGCGACCCCCTCGTCGTCGTCGCCGAGGTGGTCATCCCCGTCTCCTTCGTCCTGGCCGTGCGGCCCGGGACGGCGCTGGCCGACGTGCGGCGCGTCAGCACCCACTCCCACGCCCACGCGCAGGTGCGGCGGTGGCTGCACGCCGCGCTGCCCGAGGCCGGCTACGTGCCCGCCACCTCCACCGCCGCCGCCGCGCAGGCCCTGGCCGCCGAGCTCGCCGGCGGTGAGCCCGCCGGCTTCGAGGCCGCCATCTGCGCGCCCTTCGCCGCCGAGCGCTTCGGCCTGGAGGTCCTCGCCGAGCGCATCGAGGACCGCGCCGGCGCCCAGACCCGCTTCGTGCTGCTCTCGCGCCCCGGCCCGGGCGCCGTCCCCGCCCCCACCGGCGACGACAAGACCTCCCTCGTCGTCTTCCTGCGCGAGGAGCGCCCCGGCGCCCTCGTGGAGGCGCTGGAGCAGTTCGTCACCCGCGGCATCAACCTCACCCGCATCGAGTCCCGGCCCTCCGGCGACGCCCTGGGCCGCTACTGCTTCTCCATCGACTGCGACGGCCACGTCGCCGACGCCCGCGTCGGCGAGGCCCTCATGGGGCTGCACCGCGTGTGCGAGCGGGTCCGCTTCGTCGGCAGCTACCCGCGCGCCGACGGCGGGCACGCCGTCACCGGCGACGGCCCGCCCGAGGAGGCGTTCACCGCCGCGCAGGGCTGGCTGGACCGGGTGCGCGCCGGCACCGCCTCCTGACCCGGCCCGCGGCTGCCCGCCCGCCTCAGCCGGCCCCGAGCACCTGCACGGACAGCTCGTGCGGGCCCTCGCGCCCGTCCGCGGCGTAGCCGACGTCGAGCTTGCGCCCGCCCAGCGCGAGCCCGTTGCGCTCGCCCCAGGCCAGGACCTCGCCGAAGCCGTCGCCGATCCGGGAGACCGGCCCCTCGAAGAGCAGCCGCGCCCACCGCCCGGCCGGCAGCAGGGCCAGCGCGCACTCGTCCGGGACGTCGGCCGCGGCCTCCAGCAGGACCCCGACGACCTCCAGGTAGCGCCCGCCGCCCAGGCCCGCGCTGGCCTCCGCGTACCGGCCGCCGGCCGGCGCGGGCAGGTCGCTGCGCGCCAGCAGCCGCCGCCAGGCGGCCGGCACCAGCTCGCCCAGCTCGCCGAAGGCCCCCACGGCCGGTTCACCGGCGACCACCAGCGCCGGCCGCCGCACCAGCTCCACCCGCCCGGGCGCCGGGTCCGTCGCCCCCACCGCTCCCGCCACCTCCCCATCGTGATCTCGCACGGTGCACCGCGCAAGATCACCGGTGAGGGGTGCGGGTCGCGGTGATCGCTCACCCGGTCGGCGCATGCAGCGCGCACCGGCGCGCCCCGACATCTAGAAGGTGTTCAGCCAGCAGCCCCGGCGGCCGCTCGACCCCTGCGACCGCGGCCCCGGCCGGCGCGTCGCCGGGCACCTGCTCACCGGTCTCGCCGGCGCCCTCGTGCCCGTCCTCGCCGGGCGCGCGCTGCTGCGCCCGGCCGCCGCTCCCGGGCCGCCCGCCGCCGCCTCCGAGGCCGACGCCTTCGACGCCGACGCGCTGCGCCTGCACGCCGAGCTGCCCGCCGCCGTCGAGGCCGGCCAGCTGCGCGTGCACTACCAGCCGCTCGTCGCCGCCGGCACCGGCCGCACCGTCGGCGTGGAGGCCCTCGTGCGCTGGCAGCACCCCGAGCGCGGCCTGCTGGGACCCGGCGCGTTCGTCCCGCTCGCCGAGCGCAGCCGGGCCGTCGTCGGGCTCACCCGCTGGGTGCTGCGCACCGCCGCCGCCCAGTGCGCCGCCTGGCGCGCGGCCGGCCACGACATCGGCGTCTCGGTCAACGTCTCGCCCGTCGTGCTCGCCGACCCCTCGCTGCTGGAGGAGGTGCGCCGGGCCATCGCCGACAACGGCCTCGGGCGCAGCGTGCTGACCCTGGAGGTCACCGAGACCGCGCTGCTGGCCGACCCCGAGGGCGCCTCCGCCGTCCTGGCGAGCCTGCGCGCGGCCGGCGCCCGGGTCTCGCTGGACGACTTCGGCACCGGCTACACCTCGCTGACGATGCTGCGCCAGCTCGAGGCCGACGAGCTGAAGATCGACCGCACGTTCGTGGCCGCCGCCCCGCAGGCCCCCGCCGACGCCGCCATCGTGCGCTCGCTGGTCGACCTCGCCCACCGGCTGTCCATGGAGGTCGTCGCCGAGGGCGTCGAGGACGCCCGCACCGGCGACCTCGTCACCAGCCTGGGCGCCGACGTCCTGCAGGGCTACCACTACGCCCGCCCGGTGCCGGCCGAGGAGGTCTTCGCCGCTCCCGCGCCGCTGCCCGGGCCCGGGACCGCCGCCGGCGGGCGCGCACCCCTGCGCGCCCCGCGCCCCGGCGACGAGGCCGAGCGCGCGCGCACCGCCGAGGCCGTCCTGGCCACCGCGAGCAGCGCGCAGGGGCTGCTGCGCCGGGTCACCGCCCTGGCCGCCGCCGTCTGCGGCGCCGAGTTCGCCAGCCTGAACGTCGTCACCGACGAGCACGTCCACCTGCTCGCCGCGCACGGCCACCCGGTGACCCTCGTGCCCCGCGACGGCAGCCCCTGCGCGTGGACGGTCCTGCAGCACGACGTCGTCGTCCTCGAGGACGCCCAGGAGGACCCGCGCTTCGTCGGCGGCGAGGTCGTCGCCGCGGGCGTGCGCCACTACGTCGGCGTGCCCGTCGTCGACGCCCGCGGCCGCACGCTGGCGGTGCTGTGCGCCTACGGCCGCGCACCCCTGGAGCTGACGGAGAGCCGGCGCGAGCAGTTCCGCGCCCTCGCCGGCGTCGTCGCCGACAGCCTCGAGGGCGTCGACGCCGCCGGGCTGCTGGAGCGCGTGCACGCCCTGCTGCAGGCCGTGCCGGAGCTGGAGCGCGCCGGCGGGCGCGGCGACGTCGTGCGGCTGCTCGCCGACGCTGCCCACGACCTGCTGCGCCCCGACCTCACCCTCGTCCTGCGCCCCGGCGCGGCCGCCGCCGGGCGCTGGGAGCTGCTGCACCACGTCGGGCACGCCGAGGAGGGCGCCCTGTCCCCGATCGCCCTCGACGCCGCCGGGCGCAGCGCGCTCGCGCGCGCCGTGGCCACCGAGCGCCCCGTCTGGGTGCCCGACGCGCGCACCAGCTCCGTCGTCGACCCCGCGCTCGCGGCCCGCCTGGGGGCCTCGTCGGTGCTGACGGTGCCCGTCGTCACCGCCGGCGGCGCCCAGTGCGTGCTGTCGGCGGTGTGGCGCGAGAGCCGGCACGAGCTGCACCCGGTGCTGCGCGACGCCGCCACCGCGCTCGCCGCCCGCGCCGCGCGCCGCCTGGGGGCCGACCACGCCCCCGCGGACGTGCCCGAGGACGTGCCCGAGGACGTGCCCGCGGACGTGCCCGCGGACGTGCCCGCCTGAGCCGCCGGCTCAGGTCCCGGGCGGGCGCAGCGGGGGGCAGCGCACCAGCAGCACCCCCGGCTCGACGGTCAGCCGGATGCGGCGGGCCGCGCCGATCGGGTCGCCGTCCAGCTCGACCTGCTGCGGCTCGGCGCAGGTGACCTCGAACGTGCGCCCGCGCAGGTGGCGCACCCGCCGCTGCGCGCGCCGGTCGCGGGTCGCGATGGCCCACGCCACCTCGCCCCAGCCGATCCCGCCGCGCGGGGAGAGCACCACCGCGTCGAGGAAGCCGTCGTCGATGCGCGCGTCCGGCATGAGCACCAGCTGCTTGGTCAGCTTGCCGCAGTTGCCGACGATGACCGCCCGGGTGCGCACCGGCGCCTCCTCCTCGTCGTCGACGCTGACGCGCACCTTGGCCTGCGGCCCCCACAGCGCCCGCGCCCCGGAGACGACGTACGCGCCGTAGCCGATCCGCCGCTTCAGCCGGTCCTCGACCCCGGCCATCATCGCCGCGTCGAAGCCCAGCCCCGCCATGACGAGGAACAGGTAGCTCTCCGGAGCGGCGTCGGAGCCGGTGCGGTCGACCTCCAGCCGGCCCACGTCGACGCGCTGGTCGCCGGCGGAGAACACCAGGTCCAGCGCCGCCGCGAGGTCGGTGTGCGGGATGTCGAGGTTGCGCGCCAGCAGGTTCCCGGTGCCCGCCGGCAGCACCGCCATCGGCACCCCGGTCCCGGTGAGGCCGGCCGCGACGGCCCGCACGGTGCCGTCGCCGCCGGCCGCCACCACGACGTCGGCGCCGTCGGCGACCGCCTGCCGCGCCTGGTCGTCGCCGTGCGAGTCCGGCGTGGTCAGCAGCCACCGCGGGTCCGCCCAGCCGTGGGAGCGGAACACCGCCGCCACGTAGGCCTGCCGGCGGCGCACGGCCTGCTCGTCGAGGTCGTCGAACTTCGTGGGGTTCACCACGATCGCGGCCCGCGGCTGCGGCGTGCGCACCTCCTGCGGCGGCGGTGCGCTCGCCGCGAGGACCTGCTCGGAGCGCAGCGAGCGGACCTCGCGGCGCTCGCGGGCGAGCAGCGTGGAGGCCACGACGAGCAGGACGGCGAGGAGGACGGCGAGCGCACCCGTGCTGAAGAGGTCCTGCGCGCCCATCCGGGCACGCTACCGGGCGCCCCCCGGCGCCCTCCGCCGGCGCGGCGCTCTCGGTTAGGGTCGTCGTGTGATCGACCTGCGACTGCTGAGGGACGACCCGGAGGCCGTGCGCGCCAGCCAGCGGGCCCGCGGCGAGGACGGCGCCGTCGTCGACCGCGTCCTGGACCTGGACACCCGCCGCCGCGCCGCCATCGCCGAGTTCGAGCGGCTGCGCGCGGAGCAGAAGTCCCGCGGCAAGGAGGTCGCCGCCGCCAAGGGCGAGGAGAAGCAGCGGCTGCTCGCCGACGTCAAGGAGCTGTCCGAGCGGGTCAAGGCCGCCGAGGCGGGCTCGACCGCGCTGGCCGCGGAGTTCGAGGCGGCGCTGCGCAGCATCCCCAACGTCGTCGAGGACGGCGTCCCGCCCGGCGGCGAGGACGACTACGTCGTGCTCGAGGAGGTCGGCGCCCACCCGCGGCTGCCCGAGGGCCTGGACGCCTGGCGCGACCACCTGGAGCTGGGCGAGGCGCTGGGCGCCATCGACACCGCCCGCGGCGCGAAGGTGTCGGGCTCGCGCTTCTACTTCCTCACCGGGGTCGGCGCCCGCCTGGAGCTGGCGCTGCTCAACCTGGCGGTCTCCCAGGCCGTCGCGGCGGGCTTCACCCCGATGATCACCCCGACGCTGGTCAAGCCCGAGGTCATGGCGGGCACCGGCTTCCTCGGCGCGCACGCCGCGGAGGTCTACAAGCTGGAGGAGGACGACCTCTACCTCACCGGCACCTCCGAGGTCGCCCTCGCCGGCTACCACGCCGACGAGATCCTGGACCTGTCGGCGGGGCCGCGGCGCTACGCGGGCTGGTCGGCCTGCTACCGCCGCGAGGCCGGCTCGTACGGCAAGGACACCCGCGGCATCATCCGCGTCCACCAGTTCCACAAGGTGGAGATGTTCTCCTTCTGCCGCCCCGAGGACGCCGCGGCCGAGCACCAGCGGCTGCTGGGCTTCGAGAAGGACATGCTCGGCGCGGTCGAGGTCCCGTACCGCGTCATCGACACCGCCGCGGGCGACCTGGGTTCCTCGGCGGCGCGCAAGTTCGACTGCGAGGCGTGGGTGCCCTCCCAGGGCGCCTACCGCGAGCTGACGTCCACCTCGAACTGCACGACCTTCCAGGCCCGCCGGCTGGGCATCCGCGAGCGCCTGGAGGACGGCGCGGGCACCCGCCCGGTCGCCACCCTCAACGGCACGCTGGCGACGACCCGCTGGCTGGTGGCGATCCTGGAGAACCACCAGCAGGCCGACGGCTCGGTGCGGGTGCCGGCGGCGCTGCAGCCGTTCCTGGGCCTGGAGGTCCTGCAGCCGGTCGGCTGAACCCCGCACGCCCACCGGGCCGCCCTGCGCCCCGTTGACTAGGGTGCTGGGGTGAGCGGGGGGCTTGAGGGCGTGCTGGTCGCGCTCGACATCGACGGGACCGTCGTCGACCTGGACGAGGCGCTGTCCGACCGCGTCCGCACGGCGGTGCAGCAGGTGGCGGCGGCGGGGGCGCACGTGGTCGTGGCCACGGGGCGCTCGCTGCACGGGGCGCTGCCGGTGCTGCAGCGCCTGGGCCTGAGCACCGGGTACGCGGTCTGCTCCAACGGCGCGGTGACGGTGCGGCTGGAACCGGACGCCGAGGAGGGCTACGCGGTCGTCTCGCTGCACACCTTCGACCCCTCCGGGGTGGCGGAGGCGCTGCGCGAGCACCTGCCGAGCGGGTTGTTCGCCGTGGAGGTCCTGGGCCGCGGGTTCAAGCTGACGGCGCCCTTCCCGGACGGCGAGCTGACCGGCGAGATCGAGGTCGTGCCCTTCGAGGAGCTGTTCGCCGAGCCGGTGATGCGCGTCGTCGTGCGCAGCCCCGAGCACACCTCCGCCGAGCTCAGCCACCTCGTCGAGCAGGTCGGCCTGCACGGGGTGGCCTACTCGGTGGGCTGGACCGCCTGGCTGGACCTGGCTCCCGACGGGGTGACGAAGGCCAGCGCGCTGGAGGAGGTGCGCGTGCGCCTGGAGGTCGAGCGCTCCGCGACGCTGGCGGTGGGCGACGGCCGCAACGACGTCGAGATGCTGCGGTGGGCCGGGCGCGGGGTGGCCATGGGCAACGCCCCCGCCGAGGTGCAGGCCGTCGCCGACGAGGTCACCGCGAGCGTCGACGACGACGGCCTGGCGCTGGTGCTGGAGGAGCTGCTGGCCCGGCGGACCGCCCGCACCGCCTGAGGTCCCCGGCCCCGCCTCCCCGTCCCCCGCGGTGATCTTGCACGGTGTCACGTGCAAGATCACCGCGGGGGACGGGGGACCGCGGGGATCGCGGGGGGCCGGGGCTCAGAGGCCGAGGGGTGCGGTGATGCGCTCCAGCGGCACGAGGCGGAAGCCGGTGCTGACGCGGTCCTCGTCACCGGGGCGGGTGGACTCGCCGTCGTGGGTGACGAACAGCCCGTGCGGGAACAGCGGACCCAGCGCCGCCGTCGTCACCGCCGAGCCGTCGGAGTGCTGCACGCCGTCGATCCCCTCCGCGGAGTCGGCGACGGTGAACCCGCCCGCGTAGCGCCCGGCGGGCCCGGGACCGCCGAGGGCGTAGACGGCGAAGGTGCTGTCGCCCTGGCTGGAGGCGAACAGCCACCGCCGGTGCCCGTCGCGGGCGATCGCCAGCCCCTCGGCGTCCGCGGTGAGCCGGGTGCCGCCCACGCCCGGGTCCCGCCCGTCGGCGCGGCACGTCTGCGAGGCCTCGTCCCACGTCGCCGGCACGCCGAAGTCGCGCACCCGGTCCAGCAGCCAGCGGCTGCCGGTGTCCCCGGAGACCCGCCAGATCCCCACGTCCTCCTGGGCGACGTACCAGTCGCCGGTGGCTGCGTCGAAGACCGAGCCCTCGGCCTGCGGCTCCTCGCCGGGCTCCTCGCACGGCGTCCAGGTGCCACCGGGCACGGCGAACTCCGTCGGCAGCGCGGCGCGGGTGCGCTCGCGGTAGCCGACCGTGCCGCCCGGACCGGCGACGAGGTCGAGGACGGCGAACTCGGCGGTGTGCCGGCGGGTGGTCAGCACCTGCGCGGACCCGTCGGCGCGCAGCCCGGCGGCCAGGCCGTAGGCGGTGCGCTGCTCGTCGACCTCCGCCTCGTCCGCGCTGAAGACCGGGCCCGCGGCCGGGTCGGTGACCTCCCGCAGGACCGCGTCGCCGGCGGCGGCGCCGCGCGGGTCGATCGCGAAGACCCGCAGCCGGTCGCGGCCGCGGTCGCTGACGACCGCCAGGTCCAGCACGCGGGCGCCGATCCGCGCGCCCTGCACGACGTCGACGTTGTTGTAGCGGCCGGCCTCCTCGGCGCCCTCCGGCGCCGGCGGGGCATCGAGGTGCTGCAGCAGCGAGCCGTCGAGCGCGTGCACGTCGAGGCCGCCGTTCTTCAGCGCCCCCAGGACGACGGACTGCTCCGGCGCCGTCGGCGAGGTCCAGATCGCCGGGTCGTCGGCGTCGGCCTGCCCACCGGCTTCGTCGTCGTGGACGGAGGGGGTGGCGGCGCTCGCCGTGACCGTCGCCCAGCGCGGGGCGGGCTGGGCGGCCGGTGCCGCGGCGCCGGCGGCCGGCGCGAGGGCCAGCAGCAGGGCGACGGCGAGACCGGTGGTGCCGCTGCGCCGCAGCGCCTTCCGCCGGCGGCTCGGGGTGGTGGTCACGGGTGCTCCGTCCGGAGGGGGCGTGTGGTCGCGCCGAGGCTCGCGGAGCCGCGCGACCGGCGGGTGGCCCCCGGGTGATCGCGCGGCGACGCGCGGGTGATCGCCGCACGGGCCACCCCCGCCTCAAGGCGGGCGCGGCCCCTGCCGACGAGACACCCGTGACCGTGCGTGACTGCTTCGCCCCGGCGGGGACCGCGCCCGGGGCAGCGGCGCGCGCGGCCGTGTTCGACGCGATGAGCGACGCGGTCCTGGTCGCCGACCTCGACGCCGTCGTCCTGGACTGCAACGCGGCCGCCGAGCGCCTCTTCGGGCGCCCGCGCGAGGTCCTCGTCGGCTCCCGGCCGGGTGAGGACTCCTCCGGGCGGGTGGACGTGCGCCGCGCCGCGGCCATCCAGGCGGCCGTCCTCTCCCGCGGGACGTGGAGCGGTGACGTGCCCTTCCGCACCGGCGACGGCCGGCGGCGCACGGCGGCCACCACCGTGACCCCCCTGCTGGGCGACGGCGGCGAGGTCGTGGGCACCATCAGCATCCACCGCGACGTCACCGACGAGCGGCGCACGGCCGCGGCCCTGTCCGAGGCGGAGGAGCGCTGGCGGCTGACGCTGGACGGCGCCGCCGGCGGCATCGCGCTCGTGGCGCTCGACGGCACCTACCTGCGGGTCAACGACGCGCTGTGCCGGATCCTCGGCCACCCCGCCGAGCGGCTCACCGCGATGACGTTCCAGGAGCTCACCCACCCCGACGACCTCGCCGACGACCTGGAGGCCCTCGCGGGGCTGGTCACCGGCGAGCTGGAGCGCGACCGGCGCGACAAGCGCTACCTGCACGCCGACGGCAGCACCGTGTGGACCTCGCGGTGGGCATCGCTCGTCAGCGACCCGCACACGCTGGAACCCCTGCACTTCGTCGTGCAGGTGGAGGACATCACCGCCCGCCGGCAGGCCGTCGAGCGGCTCGGCTCCATCATCGCCACCGCCAACGACGCCTTCGTGGCCATCGACGCCCGCGGCCTGGTCACCGAGTGGAACCAGGCGGCCGAGCACCTGTTCGGCTTCTCGCGCGCGGAGAGCGTCGGCGTCCCGCTGACCTCGCTCATCGTGCCTCCGGAGGCCGCCGCGGCGCACCGCGACGGGGTCGCCCGGGTCGGCGCCGGCGGCGCCCCCCACCTGCTCGGCAGCACCGTGCGGCTCACCGCGCGGCACCGCGACGGCCGGCCGCTGCCGGTGGAGCTGACGGTCTGGCGCCCGGGCACGGGCACCGGCGAGTGCTACGCCTTCGTGCGCGACATCGGCGTCCGGCTCGAGCTCGACGGGCTGCTGCAGGCCCGCCACGAGCGCCAGGAGGCGCTCATCGCGGCGCAGCTGGCCATCGCCGCCGTCGAGCTGTCCCCGCAGGAGGTGATGGACGCCATCTGCGCGCACGCCCTCGGGATCGCGGGCGCCGACGGCGCGATGATCGAGGTGCTCGAGGGCACCGAGATGGTCTACCGCGCCGTCGCCGGCACCGCCGCGCCCTTCCGCGGGATGCGCCTGCCGGTCGACGGCAGCATCTCCGGCTCCGCGCTGCGCGAGCAGCGCGCCCTCGTGGCCGCCGACACCTCCACGGACCCGCGCGTCGACCGGGAGGCCTGCCGGCGCACCGGCGCCGCCTCGCTGCTCGTCGTGCCGCTGCGGCACGGCGGGGAGGTGATCGGCGTCCTCAAGGCCGTCTCCGGCGAGCGGGACCGCTTCGGCACCGAGCAGCTGGACGACCTGCACCTGCTCGCCGCGCCCTTCGGGGCCGCCCTCGGCAACGCGCGCACCCTCGAGCGGGTCCACCGGCACGCCTCCACCGACGCGGTGACCGGGCTGGCCAACCGCTCGCACGCGCTGAAGGAGCTGGAGCGGGCCCTGGAGCGCCAGGGGCGGCGGGGTGGGCTCACCGCGGTCGTCTTCTGCGACCTCGACCGGTTCAAGGCCGTCAACGACACCCGCGGCCACGCCGTGGGCGACGAGCTGCTGGCGGCCGTCGCCGAGCGGCTGCGCGGTTCGGTGCGGCTCACCGACACCCCCGCCCGCTTCGGCGGCGACGAGTTCCTCGTCGTCTGCGACGGGCTGGCCGCGCCCGACGACGTCGAGGTCCTGGCCCGGCGGCTGCTGGAGGCCGTGCCCGCCCCGTACCGGCTGCCCTCGCTGCCCGGCGAGGAGGTGGCGGTCGGCGTGAGCGTCGGGGTGTCCGTCGCCCTCGGCCCGTGCCCGGCCGCCGAGCTGCTGCAGGCCGCCGACGAGGCGATGTACGAGGCCAAGCGCGCCGGTGGTGCCGCGTTCCGGGTGCGCCACCTGCCGGCGCGCCCGCCCGCCCCGCCCCCCGCCTGAGGTCGTCCTCCCCGGGGTGCACGCCCGCGGCCGCGGGATCAGCGCCCGGGTGGACGCGGGCGCCGCCCGCCCTCCGGCAGGCTCGCCGTCGTGCACGGTCCCGCCACGACGCCCCCCGCGTCCCGCCCCGCCCGCTCCCGCCCGCTGCCCCCGCCGGTGCCGGCGGCGGGCGCCGGCCTGCTCGTGGGGGCCGCCACCTCCGGGGCGCAGACGCTGCTCGGCGGCACCGCCCTGGCCGGGCTGGCCAACGCCGTGAGCCCGTGGCTGCTGGCGCCGTTCCTCGTGGGCTCGCGGGCGCGCTCACCGCGCTCGGCCGCGCTGGCGGGGGTGGCCGCCTGCACCGCGCAGGTGCTCGGGTACTACCTCGTCGCCGCGCTGCGGGGCTTCGCCGTGAACCCGCCGGTGGTCGGGGTCTGGCTCGTCGCCGGGGTGGCCGGCGGGGTGGTGTTCGGCCTGGCCGGTCGCGGCTGGCGCTCGGCGCGCGGGTGGGGCCGCGGGCTGGGTGCGGCCCTGCTCGTGGCGGTGTGGCTGTGCGAGGCGCTGCGGTACGCGCTGGTGCTGCGCTACCCCGAGGACGCCGTCGTCTTCGCCGTGGTCGCCGCCGCCCTGTGGCTGCTGCTGGGCCGCCGCGGTGCCCAGCACCGCCGCACCCTGGCGTGGCTGCTGCCGTGCGCGCTCGCGGGCGCCGCCGGGCAGCTCGTGCTCGACGCGGTGCTGTGAGGCGGGGCCGCTGCCGGAGGGGGCGTCCTCAGGCGGTGCTCGTGCCGAACAGCAGCCCCAGCCCGTAGGTGACGGCGGCGGCCGCGTACCCGATGGCGAGCTGGCGCAGGCCGCGGCGCAGCGGCGGGCCCCCCGACAGCAGGCCCACCACCGCACCCGTCGCCAGCAGGCTCAGCCCGACGAGCACGACCGCGCTGACGAGGGCGCTCGTGCCGCGCAGGCCGAGCAGGTGCGGCAGCACGGGCACCAGCGCCCCGGAGGCGAAGAAGCAGAAGCTGGAGGCGGCCGCCCCCAGGCCGGTGCCGACGGCCTCGTGCGCGTCGACGTCCCCGCCCACGTCCCCGCGCGCGTCCCCGCCCGAGTTCCCGCCCGGGTTCCCGGCGTCCTCGCCCGCGTCCCCGGCGGCGGGCGCGGCGAGGCGGTGCTCGCGCAGCACCTCCGCGGCGTGGGCCGCGGCGTCGGCCTCGCTCATGCCCCGGGCGCGGTAGACCAGCGTCAGCTCGTTGGCGTCCACGTCCAGGTGCGGCACGGCGCGCCGGGCCTGCGGGTCGGGCGTGGAGGCCTCCAGCAGCTCGCGCTGGGAGCGCACCGAGACGAACTCGCCCGCCCCCATCGACAGCGCCCCCGCGAGCAGGCCGGCCACCCCGGTCAGCAGCACGGTGCGGTTCGAGACGCCGCTGGCGCTGATCCCCAGCACCAGCGACAGGTTGCTGACGAGGCCGTCGTTGGCGCCGAACACCGCCGCGCGGAAGGTCCCCGACAGCCGGTTGCGGCCGCGGGTGGCCAGCCCCCGCACGACCTCGCCGTGGATGCGCTCGTCGGCGGCCATCGCGGCGGTGGCGTCGGCGTCGGTCTCGTACGGCGAGCGGGCCTCGGCGCGCTGGACGAGCGCGAGGACGAACACCGAGCCGAAGTGGCGGGCCAGGAACGCCAGGACCCGGGTGCGCAGGTCCACCCGGCGCGGGCGGCCCACGTCCTCGCCCAGCAGCGCCTCCCAGTGGGCGGCGTGCCGGTCCTCGGCCTCGGCCAGCGCGAGCAGGATCTCCCGCTCCTCGCCGCCGCGGCGGGCGGCCAGGTCGCGGTAGACGGCGGCCTCGGCGCGCTCGTCGGCCAGGTGCTGCCGCCAGCGGCGCAGGTCCGCGCCGCTGGCGGGGCGCTCGCGGGGAGGGACGCTCACCGGGCCATCATCGCGGCCGCCGAGGAGGTCCTGCGGCCGGCGGCGCAGCCGAGCCGACCGGCGCCGCCGGCCCGGGTCACCGGCCTAGGACGACGCGCCGCAGGGCCGGGTCGCGCAGCAGCAGCCCCGCCCACAGCGCCACGCACACGTAGACGCTGAACAGCAGCGAGGAGAACAGCGGCGCGTCCACCCGCAGCTGGCTCGCGAAGACCCCGCCCAGGTAGGCGGTCAGCAGCAGCGCGCCGACGACCCGGGTGGGCCGGGCCACCAGCAGCACGAGGAAGGCGAGCACCACGACCCCGCTGGCCCGGCTCGCCGCCGCGGGGAACCCGGCGTCGGTGAACGTCGCGACCACCTGCGGCGGGGACCACACGTGGATGACGGCGTCCTGGGCGAAGAACAGCACCACCAGGGCGAGCAGGACCGTCCCCGCGCGCCGGGAGGAGCGGTGCGGGGTCGTGGCGGTGCGGCCGGTGACGGCGGTGCGGTCGGTGACGGCGGTCATGGTGGGCTCCCCGGGGTGGGCCGCCCCTGCGGCGGCGCTGACGGGTGGACCGTCGGCGCCGCACGGACTCATCGGTGCCCGCGCCGCAGGCCGCGGCCGGGCCCCGCGGCGCCCGCGAAGCGGCGGGACAGCGCCGCGCACGCGGCCACCAGCTCGGCGGGGCCGACGACCTCGAAGTCCGCGTCGAACGCGCCGACCGCCGCGGCCAGCGCCGGCCACGACCACGAGCCCAGCACGAGCCGGCAGCGCTCCGGCCCGAGGTCCTCGACGACCCCGTCCCCGGCGTGCGGGGCCACGGCGGCGGCGGGCAGGGCCAGCAGCACCTCACCGCGGCACGGCCAGTCGCCGGGACCACCGGCACCCCTGAACAGGCCGGCGACGAAGGCGCCCGCGTCGCCGCCGGGGACCTCGCGCGGGACGAACCGCGGGCCGGTGGGGGAGCGCGGGGTGATCCGGTCGGCGCGGAAGGTGCGCCAGTCCCCGCGGTCGAGGTCCCAGCCGAGCAGGTACCAGCGCCCGTCCCGGAAGAGCACGTGGTGCGGTTGCACCCGGCGCGGTGCGGCGTCCCCGGGAGAGGGTCCGCTCCCCGGCCCGGGGGCGTGGTCGAAGCGCAGCACCTCGCGGGCGCGGACGGCGGCGCCGAGCGCCAGGAGCACCTGCGGGTCGACCGCCGCCGCGGGCCCGGAGCCGGGCGGCAGGGCGGTGACTTCCAGGCCGTCGACGCGGTGGCGCAGGCGGGCGGGCAGCACCTGGCGCACGCCCGCCAGCGCGCGCGCCGCGGCCTCCGCGGTGCCGGTCCCGGTGGCCGCGGCCGTGCGCAGCGCCAGGACGAGCGCCACGGCCTGCTCGTCGTCGAACAGCAGCGGCGGCAGCTGCGCACCGGGGCCGAGCCGGTAGCCGCCCTCCGGCCCCCTGGTGGCGGCGACCGGGTAGCCCAGCTCGCGCAGGCGCTCCACGTCGCGGCGCACGGTCCGCGGGCTGACCCGCAGCCGCTCGGCCAGCAGCGCCCCCGGCCAGTCGCGGCGCGCCTGCAGCAGCGAGAGCAGCGCCAGCAGCCGCGCGGAGGTCGCGTTCACGGGACCGATGCTGCCGCAGGATGCGGACAGTACCTGACCGCATCCTGCGCGAGCGTCGTCCTCGGCCGGACAGCAGCCGGACGACCCCAGCAGGCGAGGAGCCCGTCGTGATCACCACCACCACCCACCTGAACTTCCGCGGTGACGCCCGCGCGGCGCTGGAGCTCTACGGCTCCGTCGTCGGCGGCCGGGTCAGCGTCGTCACCTACGACGACGCGCACGCCGTGCAGGACCCCGCCGACGCGGGCCGCGTCCTGTGGGGCGAGGTCGTGGGCGCGAACGGCTTCCACGTCATGGCCTACGACGTCCCCGTCCGCACGCCCTTCGAGCGGGGCGTGAACTCCACGTTCGTCTCCGTGCGCAGCACCTCCGCCGAGGAGGTCACCGCCTGCTGGGCGGGGCTGGCCGAGGGCGGCCGGGTCGTGCAGGACCTCGCCCCCTCCGGCTGGTCCCCGCTCTACGGGATGCTCGAGGACCGGTTCGGGATCGTCTGGGTCCTCGACGTCGTCCCCGGCGAGCCGCCGGCCCGCTGATCCGCCCGCCGGCGCGCCCGCCGATCCCGCCCCGCCGCGGGGCGGGATCGACGGACGGAGCCCCACCGCGGGTGGGGCAGGATGGCCCCGTGAGCCCGGACCTCCCTGCCACCCTCGACGACGCGGAGCAGGCGGAAGCGCAGTTCGCCCGCGGCTGGCGCCTGGTCGCCACCGACCTCGACGGGACGGTGATCCCGCGCGAGCGCCCGATGAGCCGCCGCACCCTGGACGCGTTCGCGGCCTGCCAGCGCGAGGGCATCCCCGTGGTGCCCGTCACCGGCCGCCCGCCGCGGTGGGTGACGCCGCTGGCCGGCGAGGCGGGGCTGCGCGGGCAGGTGGTCTGCGCGAACGGCGCCGTCGTCTTCGACCTCGACAGCGGGCAGGTCGTGCGCCAGCACAGCATGCCGGTGGAGGTGCTGCGGGAGGTCTCGCAGCGGCTGCGGGCCGCGCTGCCGGGCATCGGGTTCGCGCTGGAGTCGATCGTCGGCTTCCGCCGCGAGGAGGCCTACGCCACCCGCTTCGACGGCGGGCTGGAGCAGCGGGTGGGGGACTTCGAGGACCTGCTCGTGGACGTCCCGCCGGTGGTCAAGATCCTCGCCAAGCGCCCGGGGACGCCCAGCGACGAGATGCTCGCCACGGCCCTGGAGACCGTCGGGGACCTGGTCAACGCCACGCACTCCAACGCCGCGGACTCGCTCATCGAGATCATGCGGCTCGGGGTGAGCAAGGCCTCGACGCTCGCGGAGGTCGCCGCCGAGCGCGGTGCGCCGCAGGAGGCGGTCGTCGCCTTCGGGGACATGCCCAACGACCTGGAGATGCTGCGCTGGGCCGGGCGCTCCTACGCGATGGCCGACGGGCACCCGGACGCGGTCGCGGCCGCGGACGCCACGGCCCCGGCGTGCGACGACGACGGCGTGGCGCAGGTGCTGGAGCGGCTGCTCAGCCACCGTCCGGGCTGACGCCCGGACCGGCGCCGCTCGGGGTGGCGCCGCTCGGGGTGATGCGCCCGACGACGGCCACCCGGACGCCGACGCCGTCCACGGCGTCGGGCAGGTCCGGGTAGTCGTCGCCGTCGACCACGTTGACCTTCACGGCCCAGTCACCGCTGCTGCGGGTCAGGCCGATCCCGTTGACGCGGGGGTCGCCCGCGACGAGCTGGCTGATCTGCGTCTTCGCCGCGCGAGCGGCGGAGGCGTCGGGCCGTGCGCCCGAACCGGGGAAGGGCTCGCTCACACCACCAGTGTCGCACCGAGGCGTTCGAGCACAAGGCCGATCGGGTTGCAGAACGTCAGCCCGCTGCCGTCCGCCCCGCCGCGCTCGCTGCCGGCGAACAGCAGCCCGACGGCCTCGCGGGTGTCCGGGCGGTAGACCAGCGAGCCGGAGTCGCCGCCCGCGGAGAACGCCCCCCGCGCACCGGTGACCTCGACCTGCCCGTCGAAGCTGACGACGCCGACGGGGTACTCCACGGCCACGTCGTCCAGCTCGATGGCGCTGATGCGGCCCTTCGTCCAGCCCGTCGTGCGGCCGACCTTCTCCACGGCGACCTCGTCGTCGGGTTCGGCCCAGCCGGTCAGCCGCCCCACCGGGTAGGTGGGGTCCACGTCCGCCACGTCCGCGACGTCCTCCAGCAGCGCGAGCGCGGCGTCCACGCCGTTGCCGCCGCCGGCCTCCAGGGGGACCGCGCGCGCCAGCCGGCCCACCCGGTCACCGGGGGTGCCGCCGTCGTGGGGGCCGGGCTGGAGCACCGGGTCGTCGAGGGCGGCCTGGTCGGAGGCGGCCAGGACGTGGTTGTTGGACAGCGCGAAGACGCCGTCGGAGCCGGCGACGGTGACGAAGCCGCCCAGGGTGCCGGCCGTGACGTCCCGGTGGGCGATCGAGAGCCCGGGGTGCAGCGGCCGGACCCGCTGCTGCAGCGCCTGCGGCGTCCAGGTCAGCCCCTCGGCGGGCGCGGTGAGCGCCTGGACCCGCCCGACGTCGCGGATGTCGACCTCCGTGCCGGCGCTGGTGCCGGCGAGCTCGCGGGCGCTGGCCAGCAGCGCCTCGCCGCGGCCGCCGGAGTAGCGGACCGCCAGGCCGTAGCGGGGGCCCTGCGGACCCCGCCCGAGCACGCTGATGCCGACGCTGGCCACCCCCGCGGGGGCGGCGACGGCCGCCGCCCGGACCGATCCGGCCAGCAGCCGCGCCTTCAGCTCGCGAGCGTTGTCGATGTGCACGAGAGGTCCCCCTGTCGATCGCCGATCACGGTGCGCTCACTGTGGCACCACGCTCCGACACCCACCCGCTCACCGCGCGCCCCTGCGCGGGGCGGGGGCGCAGGGGGTCAGCGCAGGCCGGCGAGCTGCTCGGCCTTGACGAGGGCCCGCTCCACGGCGGCCAGCTGCTCGGGGTCGGCGGCACCAGCGACGCGCACCATCGCGGCCGCCTCGGCGACCTGCGCGCAGGCCGTCGCGGTGCGGGTGATGCGCCGGTGCACCTCGGGGTGCAGGCCCTCGGGCCCGCGGGGGACGCTCATCGACTCCGAGGGCGCCTCCTGCTGGGCCTGCAGGCAGCGGGCGCGCACGGCGCGGGCGACGAGGTCGACGCGGGGCAGGACCTGTTCGAGGGCCTCGCGCGCCGGGCCGGGCGGGGTGCCGTCGACGACCTGCTCGACGCGGCGCACCGCCCGGTCCACCGAGTGCTCGGCGCGCTGCCAGACGCCCGTCCCCAGCGGGTCGGGCGCCCGGCGCCAGAACGCGAGCCTCAGAGGTACTGCCCCGTGCCGCCGGGCTGCACGCGCGGCATCCCACCCCCGCCGCCGCCGGGGCGGCCGGGCTGCGGGACGCCGCCGGGCAGCGCGCGGCGCATCTCCTGCAGCTGGGCCTGCGCGGCCATCTGCTGGGCGACGAGCGCGGTCTGGATGCCGTGGAAGAGGCCTTCGAGCCAGCCGACGAGCTGGGCCTGCGCGATGCGCAGCTCGCTCTCGGAGGGCGCCGAGCCCTCGGCGAAGGGCAGCGCGATGCGGCGCAGCTCCTCGACGAGCTCGGGGGCCAGGCCGTCCTCCAGCTCCGACAGCGAGCGCTCGTGGATCTCCGCGAGGCGGGTGCGGCCCGCCTCGTCCAGCGGCGAGGAGCGGACCTCCTCCAGCAGCTGCTTGACCATGCTGCCGATCCGCATGACCTTCGCGGGCTGGGAGACCATGTCGGCGGGGCCGGGTTCGCCCTCCTCGGGCGGCTCGGCGATGGCCATGCCCTGCGGGGTCACGACGACGACCCGGGGGTCGGGACCGTCCGCGCTCTCGCGCGGTGCGTCGGGCGGGGTCGGGTCTTCGGGGCCGGAGGCGAAGTCGGGCATGCCCCCATCCTGCCCTCAGCGCCCCGGCCGCACCTCCCGCGGGACGGCGCGGGTGCCGAGCAGCACGGTCAGGCCCGCCACGGCGCCCGCCGCCAGGGCCGCAGCCGGGGTGGAGGCGCCCAGCAGGTAGACCGCGGCCAGCACCGCGGCGCAGGCCGCCGGCACCAGCACGGCCAGCGCCGCGACGGCGCCGCGGCGGCGCGCGCCGCGGGTGGGCAGCCCGAGGACGCAGCACAGGACGATCGAGCAGACGAGCGCGGAGGCCAGCACGTCGCTGACGCGGTGCCAGCCCTCGAGGACGACGAAGGCGCCCATGGCGGTGGCGGCCGCGGCGCCCACGAGGGCCAGCGGGGCGCGCAGCAGGCGCGGGGCGGCCACGCAGGCGCCCAGCGCCAGGCCCAGCACCGCGGAGGTGTGCCCGCTGGGCAGGCTGTTGGCCATCTCGCCGTAGCGCTCGCTGAGGTCGGGGCGCTCCAGCAGCCGCAGCTTGAGCACCTCGGTCATCCCCAGGGAGACGGCGGCGACGGCGGTGCCCGCCAGCGCGCGGCCGGGCCGGCCGCGCAGCAGCCCGAGGGTGCCCACGGCGACGACCCCGAGGACCAGGTGCGGCGGTTCGAGGCGGTCGACCAGGGCCAGGACGCGCCCCAGCAGGCCGCCGACGCCGCCGCGCTCGGCGAGCGCCTGCTCGTGCAGGGCGTTCTCGGCGTCCTGGCCGGCGACCGTGCGCACGCACGCGACGTACAGGACGCCGAGCACCACGAGCTGCCACCAGGCGGCGGCGAACGCCGCGACGGACCAGGTCCGGCGCGAGGCCCGGCCGGCGCGGGCGCCGGACGGGTGCGTCGTTCCGGCGGGTGCGGAGGTAGCCACCCCTCCACTGTGCGGCACGTCCGCGCAGGACGCGTCCGCGCGGGGTGCAGAGGCGGTGAGCTTCTCGTGCGGAGGTCCTGCGGGAGGTCCTGCGGAGGTCCCGCGGGAGGGGCGGCGGGCGGCTCAGCGGGAGGCGCGCTCCAGGGCCGCCTGCTCCTCGTCGGTGAGCTCCAGCTCGAGCGCGGTCAGCAGCGGCGGCAGCTGCCCGGTGGTGCGGGCGCTGGCGATGGGGGCCAGGACGGTCGGCTGGTGGCGCAGCCAGGCCAGCGCCACCGCCGCGACGTCGACGCCGCGGGCGGCGGCGACCTCGTCGAGCGCGGCCAGCACCCGCGGGCCGCGCTCGTCCTCCAGGTACTTGGCCGCGCCCGCCTGCCGCTGGGACTCGGCCAGCTGCCCGGGGCGGTACTTGCCGGTGAGGAAGCCGGAGGCCAGCGCGGAGTAGGGGACCATCGCCAGCCCGTCGGCGGCGACGACGTCGGCGGCGTCGGACTCGTACTCGGAGCGCTCGACGAGGTTGTAGTGGTTCTGCAGCGCCGCGTAGGAGGCCAGCCCCTCGCGCCGGGAGGTCTCCAGCGCCTCCTGCAGGCGGCGGCCGGTGAAGTTGGAGGCCCCGAGGGCGCGCACCTTGCCGGCGGTGACGAGCTCGTCGAAGGCGCCGAGGACCTCGGCCTGCGGGACGGCCTCGTCGTCGGCGTGCGCCCAGTACAGGTCGACGCGGTCGGTCTGCAGCCGCTGCAGGGAGGCGTCGACGGCCGTGCGGATGGTCTGCGGGGCCAGCCCCTCCAGCCCGGGCGCCTTGCCGACCTTGGTGGCGAGCACGACCCGGTCGCGCTTGCCGCTCCTGGCGAACCAGTTGCCGATGATCGTCTCGGAGATGCCGGCGCCGCCCTGCGACCAGGCCGAGTACACGTCGGCGGTGTCGAGGAAGTCGCCGCCGGCGTCGACGAAGGCGTCGAGGACCCGGTGGCTCTCCGCCTCGTCGGAGGTCCAGCCGAAGGTGTTGGTGCCGAGGCAGAGGGGGCGGACGTCGAGCTCCGAGGTGCCGATGCGCGTCATGCGCCCAGGCAAGCACCGGTGGCCGCCGCGCGCACGGCGGCCGCGGGGAAGCGCCGGTGCGGGCGCCGGTGCGGTGGGAACGGGGGGTGCCCACGCTCCCCGAAGGCGCCAACGCCCCCCTCGACGGCGAGGCGGTGCGCGCGCTCGTCAGCGGGCCGGTCGACCTCACCGCGCTCGTCCTCGGCGTCTCCGGCAGCACGATCGGCCTGTACCGGCGCGGGGTGTTCACCCGCGCCGTGGAGCGGGTGGCGACGGTCGCCGCGCAGGTCGACGACGGCGCGGGGATGCAGGCGTGGGCGGTGGGCTCGCACGCCGGTGTTCTGGCGGTCCATCGACCTGGGCCGGGCGGACTACGGGGTCCTGGAGCGGCTGGACACCCTGCCCGGGCGCCCGCACGACGACACCGGCTCCTTCGCCCTCGACGACCTCGACGCGGTCGGCGACGAGGAGCTGTACGAGCGGATCCCCGCGGAGTTCCCCTCGTGGGTGCGCGGCTACCACCCGCCGGGCAGCCCAGCGCTGCAGGGCCTGCGCTGAGGCCCGCTCAGCCGCGGGCGACCTCGCGCAGGCACGCGCACGTGGCGCGGTAGACGTCGACGAGGGCCGCGTCCTCACCGGCCTCGCGGCGCGAGGCCCACTCGTCGAGGGCCGCGCGCAACCCGGCGCTGACGGTCTCGGCCACGACGCGGGTGCGCAGGTCGACCCCGGGGCTGCCGGTGGCGGCGGCGACGCGCTCGAGGAAGCGCCGGGCGTGCTCGGCGTCCATCCGCACGAGCGCACCGCGCAGCGCGGCGTCGGCCATGACCAGGCAGCGCACGCGCAGCATCCGCTCGGCGCAGCCGGGTTCCTCGACGGCGAGCTCGGCGAGGACGTCGGCGACGGCGGCCTCGACGTCGGCGAGCCCGGCCGCCGCGGCGGAGGACTCGACGCGCTGCTCCAGGCGCGCGGCCAGGGCGAGGTCGAAGGCGCGGTTGCCGCCGAGGGCTGCCGCCTCCTTGGTGGGGAAGTAGCGGAAGAAGGTGCGCGGCGAGACGCCGGCGGCCGCGGCGATGTCGTCGACCGTGGTGCCCTCGCAGCCGCGCTCCTCGAACAGCGCGAGGGCGGCGCTCTCGATCTCGGCCTGCGTGGCGAGCCGGCGGCGCTCGCGCAGGTCGGGGACGGTGGTCACGCCCTCAGGATAATCGCTGTCGAGTTGGCAGTCACTGCCACTAAGGTAGTCGCTGCCACCACGTCGAGGAGCTCCACCATGCCCACCAACGAGGACGCGACCCTGCCCGCACCCTCGCCCGTCCCCGCCCCCGAGACCACCGCGAAGACCCCTGCGAAGACCACCGCGAAGACCCCTGCGAAGACCACCGCGAAGACCCCTGCGAAGACCACCGCGGAGACCCCTGCGAAGACCACCGCGGAGGCCGCTGCCGAGGCCACCGCCGCCGCGAGCACGCCCGAGGCCCCGCTCGCGGCCCCGGCCGGCGTCCCGCCCGCCGCCCCGGCCGCGCACGACCGGCTCGCGCCCGGCGACGCCACCGTCATCGGCCTGCTGCTCGTCTCCGCCTTCGTCGTCATCCTCAACGAGACGATCATGGGCGTGGCGCTGCCGCGCCTCATGGCCGACCTCGGCATCACCGCGGCCACCGGTCAGTGGCTCACGACCGGGTTCATGCTCACCATGGCCGTGGTCATCCCCGCCACCGGTTTCATCATGACCCGCTTCCGGCTGCGGCAGGTCTTCGCCGCGGCGATGGGCCTGTTCAGCCTCGGCACCGCCGTCGCCGCGGCCGCGCCCGGCTTCGAGGTCCTGCTGCTCGGGCGCATCGTCCAGGCCGGCGGCACCGCCGTGATGATGCCGCTGCTCATGACCACCGCCATGACGCTCGTCCCGCCGGCCGCCCGCGGGCGCACGATGGGCACGATCTCGATCGTCATCTCCGTCGCCCCGGCGATCGGCCCGACGCTGTCGGGGCTCATCCTGTCCGCGCTCAGCTGGCGGTGGATGTTCATCCTCGTCCTGCCGATCGCCCTGCTGGCCCTGGGCCTGGGGCTGTGGAAGGTGCGCGACGTCACCACCCCGCGCGAGGCGCGCCTGGACGTGCCCTCGCTGGCGCTGTCGGCGGTCGGCTTCGGCGGCCTCATCTACGGCCTCGCCAGCACCGGCGAGGCCGCGGGCGGGCACGCGCCGGTGGCGCCGTGGATCCCCGTGGCCGTCGGCGTCCTGGCCCTCGCGGCCTTCGTGGCGCGCCAGTCGCGGCTGCAGCGCGGTTCCACCCACGGCCCGCTGATGGACCTGCGGGTGTTCGCCGACCGCTCGTTCACGATCTCCTCGCTGGTGCTCGTCATCAGCTTCATGGGGCTGTTCGGCACCCTCATCGTGCTGCCGATCTTCCTGCAGACCGTCCTGCGGCTGGGCTCCCTGGAGACCGGCCTGCTGCTGCTGCCGGGCGGGGCGCTCATGGGTGTCCTGTCGCCGGTGGTGGGCCGGCTGTTCGACCGCTACGGCCCGCGCCCGCTCGTCGTGCCCGGCGCCGTCGTCGTCAGCGCCGGCCTGTGGCTGCTGGCGACGCTGCACCCGGGCACCCCGGCCGGGATGGTCGTCCTCGCCCACGGCCTGGTCAGCCTGGGGCTGGCGTTCATGTTCACGCCGCTGTTCACCTCGGCGCTGGGCTCGCTGCGCGCGGAGCTGTACGCGCACGGCAGCGCCGTCGTCGGCACCGTGCAGCAGCTCGCCGGGGCGGCCGGCACCGCGCTGTTCGTCACGGTGCTCTCGACGACCTCGGCGGACCGGCTGGCCGAGGGCGCGAGCGCGCTCGACGCGGTCGCCGACGGCGTGCGCAGCGCGTTCGTGTGGGGCGGGGTCATCTCGCTCGTCGCGCTGGCCGCCTCCCTGCTCGTGCGGCGGCCGCCGCTGGTCCTGGGTCCGCGCACCCCCGTGCACTGAACCCCCACCCGCACCGCGGACGGCCGGTCCCCTCGGGGGCCGGCCGTTCGTGTTTCCTGCACTTGACGCAAGAAGTGCACTGAGTGCACGATTGATGGGTGACGACGTCCCCGACCCTGCGCGACCGCCGTCGGCAGGAGACCACCGCCCTCATCACCGCCGCCGCCCTCGACCTCGCGGTCGAGCTCGGCTGGGACGCGGTGACGGCCGACGCGATCGCCGCCCGCGCCGGGGTCTCCCGGCGCACGTTCTTCAACTACTTCGCCACCAAGGACGAGGCCCTCCTGCACGGCGCGATGAGCTGGGACGAGGAGCTGCTGGAGACCTTCCGCACCTCCTCCGGCCCGCTGCTGGCCGCCCTGGAGCAGCTCGTCCTCGCCCAGACCGCCGGGCACGACCACGACCGCGACCGCGCCGTCCAGGTCTTCCGCCTCGTCGAGGCCTCCCCGGAGCTGCTGCCCCGGCTGCTGGCCGAGATCGCCCGGCACGAGGACGTCCTGGCCGCGGCCATCGCCCAGCGCGAGGGCGTGGACCCGCTGACGGCCGCCGTCCACGCCGGTGTCGTCGGCACCGTGCTGCGCATCGGCGGTCAGCGCTGGCTCGCGGGGGACGCCCCGGACCCGGTGACCTCCCTGCGCGCGGCCTGGGCCGCGCTGCGCCACCTCGCCTGAAACCCGCCCGACCCCGCCCGCCCCCGCTCGAACCCCTCCGGAACCCCCGGACCACCCGCCCGCACCGCAGGAGCTCCCGCATGCCCACCCCCGGCGCGCCCACCGCCGCGCTCCAGAAGCCCCGCATCGGCTGGATCTTCACCAGCCTGCTGCTCGTCATGCTGCTGGCCTCGCTGGACCAGACGATCGTGGGCACCGCGCTGCCCACGATCGTCGGCGAGCTCGACGGCCTGGAGCACATGAGCTGGACGATCACCGCCTACACGCTGGCGCTGACGATCGCCATGCCCGTCTACGGCAAGCTCGGCGACCTCGTCGGGCGCAAGCGGCTGTTCCTCGTCGCGATCTCGCTGTTCCTGCTCGGCTCGGCGCTGTGCGGGTTCGCGCAGGGCATGGTCGAGCTCGTCCTCTTCCGCGGGCTGCAGGGCCTCGGCGGCGCAGGTCTGATGATCATGTCCCAGACGATCATCGCCGACGTCGTCCCCGCCAAGGACCGCGCCAGGTTCATGGCCCCCATGGGCGCCGTCTTCGGCGTCTCCGCCGTCGCCGGCCCGCTCATCGGCGGCTGGCTCACCGACTCCGTCGACTGGCGCTGGGTGTTCTGGATCAACCTGCCGCTGGGGGCGGTGGCCCTGGCCGTCGCGGCGCTGACGATCCACCTGCCGCAGCGGCGCAACACCGCGCGCATCGACTACGCCGGCATGGTGACGCTCGCGCTGGCCCTGACCGGCACCGTCCTCGTCGCCAGCTGGGGTGGCACCCGGTACGCCTGGGGTTCGGCCACGATCCTCGCCCTGAGCGCCGCCTCGCTCGTGCTCGCCGTCGTCTTCGTGCTCGTCGAGCGCCGCGCCGCCGAGCCGGTGATCCCGATGCGGCTGTTCCGCAACCGCACGTTCGTCGTCACCACGCTGCTCGGCCTCGTCGTCGGCGCCGGGATGATGGGCGCGCTGGCCTACCTGCCGACGTACCTGCAGATGTCCTACGGCGTCGACGCCACCGAGTCCGGCCTGCTGCTGCTGCCGATGGTCGGCGCGCTGCTCGTCACGAGCATCGGCTCCGGCGCCGTGGTCACCAGGACCGGCCGCTACAAGGCGCTGCCGGTCGTCGGCACCGTCGTCGCCGCCGCCGCCATGCTCGGCATGTCGACGATGGACCCCGGCACCCCGCTGTGGCTGCTGTGCGTCTACGTCGGCGTCCTCGGCGCGGGCCTGGGCCTGTTCATGCAGATCATCGTGCTGGCCGTCCAGAACGCCGTGGACCCCCGCGAGATCGGCACCGCGACCAGTTCCAACAACCTCTTCCGCGAGCTGGGCGTCACCATCGGCGTCGCGGTGCTCGGCACGGTCTTCGCCGGCCGGCTCACCGACCGCCTCGGCGCCGCCCTGCCCGGCGGCGCCGTCGCCGGCGGGCACGGCACGTCCTCGCTGACGCCGGAACTCGTGCGCTCGCTGCCGGCCGACGTCGCCGGCGGCGTCGTCGACGCCTACGCGGACTCGCTGACGCCGATCTTCCTGTGGCTGGTCCCGATGTTCCTCGTCGGCACCGTCATCGCGCTCTTCCTGCCCGAGGTGCCGTTGGCCAGCACCACGCCGATGAGCGAGGCCGAGGCCGACGCCACCCAGCACGAGGCGACCGGGGAGACCGGGGACGCCGGGGGAGCCGCGCAGACCGGTTCCGGCCAGGTCCCCGCCCAGGGGCAGCACCGCACCGCCGGGCCGCTGCCGCCCGCCCCCACCCGCGACTGACCCCGCGGGGACCCCGCCCCGGTTCCCCGGTTCAGAGCAGGCGGCGGGCGGCGGCCCAGCGGGTGAGCTCGCCGCGGTTGGACAGCTGCAGCTTGCGGAGCACCGCGGAGACGTGGGTCTCCACGGTCTTCACCGAGATGAACAGCTCCTTGGCGACCTCCTTGTAGGCGTAGCCGCGGGCGATGAGCCGCATCACCTCCCGCTCGCGCGCCGACAGCCGGTCCAGCTCGTCGTCGGCGGCGGCCACCTCGCCGCCGACCGCCCCGAAGGCGTCGAGGACGAAACCCGCCAGCCGCGGGGAGAACACCGCGTCGCCCTCGGCGACCCGGCGCACCGCGGCGGCCAGCTCCTCGCCGCCGATCGTCTTCGTCACGTACCCGCGCGCACCGCGCCGGATGACGGCGATGACGTCGTCGGCGGCGTCGGAGACCGACAGCGCCAGGAACCGCACCGGCGGGTCCGCGCCCAGCAGCGGGGCGCACTGCGCGAGCACCTGCGCCCCGCCGGAACCGGCGCCCGGCGCGGGGTTCTCGCCCTCGCCGGCCGGCAGGTGCACGTCGAGCAGCACCACGTCGGGGCGCACCCGCTGCACCGCGGCGACCGCGGAGGCCACGTCGGCGGCCTCGCCGACGACCTCGAGGTCGTCGGCCGAGGACAGCTCCGCCTTCACCCCGGAGCGGACCATCCGGTGGTCGTCGACGATGAGGACGCGGATCACGCCGCACCCCCCGGCAGCCGCAGCGCGACCTCGGTGCCGCCGTCGGCGGGCCGGCGCACGGTGGCCGAGCCCCCGGCGCGCTGCATGCGCCCGAGGATCGACTCGCGCACCCCCAGCCGGTCGTGCGGGACGGCGTCCAGGTCGAAACCCGGGCCGCGGTCGCGCACGAACACCTCCAGGTCCCCGCCGACCGCCTCCGCGTACAGCGAGACCGTGCCGCCGGCGTGCCGGCCCGCGTTGAGCAGCGCCTCCCGCGCCGCCTGCGCGAGCGCCGCACCGGGCTTGTCCAGCGGGCGGGAGTCCAGGTCGCCGACGAGGACGACCTCGACGGTGGCGCCGCTGGCGTCCTCCACCTCGGCGGCCGCGGTGCGCAGCGCGGCGCCCAGCGTCCCGGCCGCGGTGCCGTGGTCGCCGTACAGCCAGCGGCGCAGGTCGCGCTCCTGCATGCGGGCCAGCCGGGCCACCTCGCCGGCGTCGGCGGAACGCTTCTGGATGAGCGCCAGCGTCTGCAGCACCGAGTCGTGCACGTGCGCGGCCAGCTCGGCGCGCTCCTGCTCGCGGGCCAGCGCCGCGCGCTCGGCGCCCAGGTCCTGCCACAACCGGATCGCCCACGGCGCCAGCACGATCCCCACGCCGGCCAGCACCGCCAGCCCCGCCAGCGACGACTGCCAGAACCCCGTGACGTCCCCGCCGACGGCCAGGAACAGCACGACGCCGACGACGACGAGGGAGACGCCCGCGCCGACGCGGGCCGCCGCGCCGCGACCGCCGCCGGTCTCCTCCAGCAGCCGCCGCCGGCGGGTGGCGTCCAGCTGGCTCCAGGCCAGCACCAGCCCCGCGCCGACGACGAGCAGCGGCACCGCCAGCCGGGAGGAGCCGTCGAGCCAGTGCGCCGCCGGGACCAGCCCGACCCCGACGACGAGCGCGACCCCCACGAGCGCGTCGCGGTGGGCCAGCACCCACGCCGACGGGTCCGAGCGCACCGTCCCGTCCGCCGGGCGGCCCTCCTCGGGCACGAGGAACCACCACACCACGTACAGGGCCACGCCCAGACCGGCGAGCAGCGCGGCGGCGACGAGCACCGTGCGGACCCGCTGCACCGGGATGCCGGTGTGCGCGGCCAGCCCGGCCGCGACCCCGCCCAGGCGCCGGCCCCGCACGGGCCGCACCAGCGCGGGCCGTGCGGCGGCGGGCGGGGGAAGCGTGGCGGTCGGCGTGCTCACGCCGTCGATCGTGGCACGCGCGGGCCGCGCCCGGGTCCTCCCGAGGGCGGAGCCGGGGTCGTCCGGGCGGGGTTTCAGGGTTCGCTCAGGGGAAGCCCCGATGCCCCGGGGGCGCGCCGGCGAGCAGGCTCGGGGCATGACCTCGAACACCTCCTCCAGCACCTCCGGCACCTCCTCCGACGGCTTCGGCACCTCGACCTCCGACGGTGGCGGCTACGCGGTCCAGCCGCCCACCACCTCCGCCGAGCGCTTCTTCGCCGCGGTGCGCCGCTGGGGCGCCGTGCGCGGCCAGGAACGCTGGGTCGGCGGCGTGGCGGGCGCCATCGCCGCCCGCCACGGCCTCAAGCCGCTGGCCGTGCGCGTCGGCTTCATCGCCCTGGCGCTGTTCGGCGGCGTCGGCATCGCCCTCTACGGCGTGCTGTGGGCGCTGCTGCCCGACGTGACCGGCCGCATCGAGGCGCAGGCCGCGCAGCGCGGCGACGTCTCCGCGGTGCTCGTCGCCAGCGTCTGCCTCGTCGTCATCGACCTGCTGCTGGGCCACGGGCTGCTGGGCCTCAGCTGGGTCTTCTGACCCCTTCCCCCACCGACCACCCCGACGGGAGAGTCGAGCCGTGAGCACGAGCACCCCACCCCCACCCCCACCGGACGCGCCGCCGGCGCCCGCGCCGGACGCCCCGGAGCAGAGCGGGGCGAAGGTGTTCACCGCGATCCGCTCGCTCGGCGTCGTGCGCGGCGAGGACCGCTGGTTCGCCGGCGTCTGCGGCGGCGTCGCCCAGCGCCTGGGCGTCGACCCCCTGCTCGTGCGCGGCGCCCTCATCGCCCTCACCGTCGTCGGCGGGCTCGGCCTGGCGGTCTACGGGACCTGCTGGGCGCTGCTGCCGGACGGGCGCGCCGAGCGCCGCGGGCGCATCGAGGCCGAGGCCGCCGTCCGCGGCGACGTCTCGGGCGCGCTGGGACTGGCGGTCGCGCTCGTCGTCGCCGACCTCGTGCTCTCCCGCGGCGTCGTCGTCGTCGGCCCCTGGGACCCGGGCGGCGGTCCCGGCTGGGGGCTGCTCGTCACCTCCCTGTTCGCCGCCCTCGTGTGGTGGCTGCTGCACGACCACCCCGCGCTCGTGGACCGCTGCGCGCGGCCCGCTGCCGACGCCGCGACCGGGACCGCGCCGCAGACCGCGCCGCAGACCCAGGCCCCCGCCGCGTCCGACGCCGCGACCACCCGCATCTCGCTCGTCAAGGAACCCCCCGCGCCGGTCCCCGCCCCGCAGGCCCCGCAGGTGCCGGTGGCGGCGGCGGTGCCCGCCGCTCCCGCGGCCGGTTTCGGCTCCCCGGCCGAGCGCCGCGCCGCCGCCCGCGAGCGGGCGCGGCTGGCCGCCGAGCGCGCGCGGGCGCGCCGCCGCCCGGGCTCGCCGCTGCTGACGACCGCCGTGCTGGGCCTGGCGCTGCTGGCCGCCGGGGCCGTCGTCGCGGTGGGCCTGCTGACCACCGCCGAGCTGGACGTGCTGCCGCTGGCGCTGGCCGCGGCCGTGGCCGTCATGGGCCTCGGCGCGGTGCTGGCCGGGGTGCGCGGCCGGCGCACCGCCCTCGTCGGGCTGGCCTGGCCGCCGGCGCTGCTCGCCCTGGCCGCCGCGGTCGTGCCGCCGGCGAGCGGGTGGACCTGGCAGGTGGACCGCACCTGGCAGCCCGCCGCGGGCGGCGGCGCCAGTTCCGTCGTCGGCTGGTTGCGCGTCGACCCGGCCGACCTCGGCGCGGGGGAGCCCGCGACCGCCACGATCGCCGCCGGGCGCCTGGACGTCCTCGTCCCCGAGGAGGCGACGGTGCTGCTGGACGTGCAGGTCCTCGCCGGCACGGTGCGCTGGGAGGGTTCCGCGCAGGTCGTCGAGCTGGTCGCCGACGGCGAGGGCGGGGTGCGCGGGCGGGCCGGCGCCGGCGGGACGCGCGACGGCGACGTGCCGGGGTCGCGCATCGACGGCGGCCTCGACCGCACCCGCGTCTTCGCGGTCGGCCCGGACGCCGCCGCGCTGGCCGAGGACGTGGAGGTCCGCGGCGGGGACCTGGAGGACTGGACGGTCCCCGCGGGGACACCGGAACTGCGAGCGGTCGCCTGGACCGGTGAGGTCCGCGTCGGCGCCGCCGGTGGAACGCTCCTGGAGGCGTCGTGAACGAGCAGCGGTGGGACGAGCAGCGGCGGGACGAGCAGCGGCGGGACGAGCAGCGGCGGGACGAGCAGCGGTGGGACGAGCAGCGGTGGGACGAGCAGCGCGTCGAGCGGGAGGTCGCGCGGCGGCTCGAGCAGGAGCTCGGGCAGCGGCTCGGGCAGCGGCCGGGGCAGGGGCCGGAGCGGGCTCCGGAGCCGGTGCGGGTGCACGGCCCCGACCTCGCCGCCGTCGTCGGCGGCCTGGTCCTGCTGGCCCTCGCGGTGGCCGTCGGGGCGCACGAGCTGCTGGGGCGCAGCTGGGACTGGAAGTGGTACGCGGCCGGGGTGCTCGTCGCCGCCGGGCTGGCGGCCGCGGCGGGGGCGGCGCTGGCGGGGCTGCGACAGCGGGCCGCCTCCGCGGGGCGCCGGTAGCGTCGTGCCCGTGGACCTCGATCGCGGCGTGTCGGTGGAGCAGGACTGGGGTCGCCTGGAGGACGGCACCCCCGTCGGGCGCTGGACCCTGGACGACGGGACGGTGCGCGTCGGGCTCGTCGAGCACGGCGCGCGCGTGCAGTCGGCGCTGGTGCCCGGCCGCGACGGCGAGCGCGCCGACGTCGTCCTCGGCTTCGCCGACCTGGCCCCGTACGCGGCCAAGGGGCGCTCCTTCGGCGCCAGCGTCGGGCGGTTCGCCAACCGCATCGGCGGGGGCCGCTTCACCCTCGACGGGCAGGCGTACGCGGTCCCCGTCACCGACCGCGGCAACGCGATGCACGGGGGCCTGCGCCCGTTCTCGGAGCTGCTGTGGAGCGCGCACCCGGTCGAGGGGCGCTGCGGCGTCCGGTTCTCGCTGCTGAGCCCCGACGGGGACAACGGCTTCCCCGGGGCGCTGTCGGTGCACGTCACCTACGTCCTGCACGAGGGCGCGCTGACCGTGGAGTCGCTGGCCACCACGGACGCGCCGACGGTGCTGAACCTCACCAACCACTCCTACTTCAACCTCGCCGGCGACGGCTCCGGCACGATCGACGCGCACCTGGTGCAGGTGCTCGCCGACCGGTTCCTGCCCGTCGACGGCACGGGCCTGCCGACGGGGGAGCTGCGTCCCGTGGAGGGCACCCCCTTCGACCTGCGCGAGCCGGTGGCCGTCGGCCACCGGGTCGAGGCCGACGACGAGCAGCTGGTGCGCGGCAAGGGGTTCGACCACTGCTACGTGCTCTCCGACGCACCCGGCGGCACCCGCGAGCAGAGCCTGGCCGCGCGGGTGGAGGAACCCGTCTCCGGCCGCGTGCTGGAGGTGTGGACCGACCAGCCGGGCCTGCAGCTCTTCACCGGCGGCTCGCTGGCCGGCACGCTCGTCGGCAAGGCCGGCGCCGCCTACGGGCCGCGCGCGGGCCTGGCGCTGGAGGCGCAGGGCCTGCCCGACGCCCCCAACCACCCGGAGTTCCCCAGCACGGTGCTGCGCCCGGGCGAGGAGTTCCGCAGCGTCACGGAGTTCCGGTTCCGGACCGCCGGCTGACCAGGGCCGCCGCCAGCGCGGTCGTCGCCGGGACGGTGAGCGCGAGCGCCGCCCCGCCGACGGCGGTGCGCACGAGCTCGGTGGCGATCGCGGAACCGGTCACCAGCTGCCCCAGCGGCTGGGAGTACAGCCGGACCAGCAGCAGCGTCGGCAGCGCGGCGCCGGCGTAGGCGAAGGCGACGGTGTAGACGGTCGAGGCCAGGTGGTCGCGCCCGACGCGCATGCCGGCCGCGAACAGCGTGCGGAACCCGGCGGACGGGTCCGCGGCGCGCAGCTCCCACACGGCCGCGGCCTGGGTGATCGTCACGTCGTTGAGCAGCCCCAGCGCGGCCACGAGCGTCCCGGCCAGGACGACCCCGCGCAGGTCGATCGCCCCGGTGAGCACGGTGACGGTGTAGGAGCTCTCGTCGTCCAGGCCCTGCAGGTGCGCGGCGTCCACGGCGAGCACGGCGACCGCGGCCGTCAGCAGCAGCCCCGCCACCGTCCCCAGGAACGCGACGGTGGTGCGGGCGGAGATGCCGTGGGTCAGGTAGAGCACGACACCCATGACGGCCGTCGCCGAGCTGAGGCCCACGACGACGGCGTCCTCCTGCGCCAGCAGCGCCGGCAGCACGTGGTACGCGATGGCGGCGCCGCCGAGCCCGAGGCCCACGAGGGCGGCCAGGCCGCGGCGGCGCCCCACCGCGATCGTGAGCAGCACGAAGACGGCCACGGCGACCGCCAGCGGCACCCGCCGGTCGACGTCCTCCCACGCGTACGTGGCCGCGCCGCCGCCCTCGCCCGGGTAGCGGGTGAGGACCACCCGGTCCCCGCGCGCCAGGCCGCCGTGGACGACCGCGGCCGGCACCGGCACGGTCGTGGAGCCGCCGTCGTCGAGGGCGATCGTCGCGTCCGGGCACTCGAGGGTCTGCGGCAGCGTGCCGTCGGGCAGCCGCTCCTCGGCGATCTCGCCGCGGCAGGTGCGCATCGTGGTGGAGCTGACCTCCCCGCGCACCGACTGCGCGCCGACGTAGCCGGTGTCGGCGCTGGGGACCTCGCGGGGCCAGGTCGCGACGATGCCGGCGGCCGCGGTGAGCAGGACCGCGACGACGACGACGAGCAGCGTGCGGCGCACGCGCGCGGGGAGCGGGGCGGGCGGCGGGTCGCCGGGGCCGGGGTGCCCGTGGGAGTGGGGGTGCACCCGCCCAGTCCAGCAGGCCCCCGCTCCGGTGGGCCCGGTGACGTGTGGTGGGCGGGCCGGGCGGGTACGGGGCGGCCATGAGCGACCTGCAGGACCTGCACCGGCGGCTGCACGCCGTCCAGGACGGCTACCAGGGCGACGAGGAGCGCCCCCTCGGCGGCTTCCTCACCCTCATGGGGGTCTACGCCGGCGCCGTCGGCGGGGCGGGGCTGCTGGCCCGCGCGCGCGGGAGGTCGCTGCCGGAGCGCTGGAGCGCCGGGGACGTCGCCCTGCTGGCGGTGGCCACCCACAAGGCCACGCGCATCCTGGCCAAGGACGCCGTCGCCTCCCCCTTCCGCGCGCCTGTCACCCGCTTCGTCGGCAACGCCGGGGAGGGGGAGGTGATGGAGGAGGTGCGCGGCAGCGGGCTGCGCCACTCGGTGGGGGAGCTGGTGACCTGCCCGTTCTGCCTGGCGGTGTGGGTCTCCACCGGCTTCGTCGCCGGCGGCGTGCTCGCGCCGCGGCTGACCCGCAGCGTGGCCGCGATGCTCACCGCGGTCTTCGGCTCCGACGTGCTGCACCTGCTCTACGACAGCGCCAAGCACCTGCCCGAGCGCGCCCAGCAGGGCTGAGCCCCGACTCGCCGCCCGGCGCCGGTGCTGCCAGGGTCGGGGCATGGGTCGGGCAGCGCACCGGGGAGTCGCCGTCGTCACGGGTGGATCGGCGGGGTTGGGGCGCGCGGTCGTGCGCGAGCTCGCCGGCCGCGGCTGGGACGTGGCGGTGCTCGCCCGCGGTGCCGACGGGCTCGCCGGGGCGGTCGCCGACGTGGAGGCCGCGGGCCGGCGCGCGCTCGCGCTGCCGTGCGACGTGGGCGACGCCGAGGCCGTCGACTCCGCCGCCTCCCGCGTGGAGGCGACGCTGGGGCCGATCGAGCTGTGGGTGAACAACGCGATGGCCAGCGTCTTCGCGCCGTTCTGGGAGGTCTCCCCGGCCGACTACGACCGCGCCACCCGCACCACCTACTACGGCTACGTCAACGGCACCCGGGCCGCGCTGGCCCGGATGCGCCCGCGCGACCGCGGCGCGGTGATCCAGGTCGGCTCGGCGCTGGCCTTCCGCGGCATCCCGCTGCAGGCGGCGTACTGCGGGGCCAAGCACGCCATCCAGGGGTTCACCGAGAGCGTGGTCACCGACCTGCTGCACGAGGGCAGCGCGGTGACGGTCTCGCTGGTCCACATGCCCGGCATGAACACCACGCAGTTCGGCTGGGTGCGCTCGAACCTGCCCCGGCACCCGCAGCCGGTGGCGCCGATCTACCAGCCGGAGGCGTGCGCGGCCGTCGTGGCCGACGTCGCCGAGCGCCCGCGCCGGCAGACGTGGGTGGGGGAGTCCACGATCGGCACGATCCTGGGCAACCGGATCGCGGCGCCGCTGCTGGACCGCTACCTGGCCAGGACGGGCGTGTCCGGGCAGCAGTCCGACGCGCCCCGCTCGGAGATGGTGGGCGACTACCTGGACGAGCCCGTGCCCGGCGACCACGGCGCGCACGGCCCCTTCGACGATCAGGCGCACGCGGGCAGCCCGCAGATCTGGGCGCTGCGCCACCGGCGGCAGCTGGGCGCCGGTGCGCTGGGGCTCGGCGCGCTCCTCGCCGCCGGGTTGCTGCGCCGCCGCTGACCCGGCGCCGGCGGCCTCAGCGCCCGCAGCGCGGGGAGCGCCGGCGCCCCCGCACGACACCGGTGGCCACGGCCACGGACGCGGCGACGCAGAGCACCTGCACGAGGACGTGGCCCGCGCCGCCCGCGAGCACGGAGGCCGCGGCGAGCAGGCAGACCACGAGCACCCGGCCGTCCTCGCTGGGGCGGGCGGTGCGGGTGGGGCGCTTCGCGGTCACGGGGGACCTCCCTGCTCGGTGCGGCCGGTCCGTCCGGCCCGCTGCTCCCAGCCTGCGGCCGCCCGCGGCCGGGGACCCGTGCGCGGGCGCACGCGTCCGGCCGTGTCCCGCACGGGCGGGGCATGACGAACCTCACGGCCCGCGGGCGCCGGGGGATCAGCGCTGCAGCACCGGCAGCGTCACGTCCAGGTCGTAGAGGCGGGTGGTCTGCGTCGGGCGCTCGTTGTCGTCGCTGACGAGCAGCAGCCGCAGGTGGCGCTCGCCCTGCGCCGACAGCACCGCCATCCCCTCGACGTTGTCCAGCAGCGGGTTCAGCTGCGGCTGCTCGGCGACCGCGCCCGCCGACGGGCAGGTGACGAGGTCGGCCAGCAGCGTCTTGGGCACCACCAGCTCCTGGGTGCTCTCCTCGTCGACCGTCTCCACGCCGCTGGTGTCGGGCGCGCCCACCGGGTCGACGACGTACAGGCGGACGGTGTTGCCGACCTGGTCGATGAACTCGCGCTCCAGCACGAGCAGGCGCCCGTCGGGGGTCGCGGTGATCTCCGGCACGCCCAGGCCCGGGTCGGTGCGGTGGGCGAACTGCGGGCCGGGTGCGAAGGGTGCGCCCGGGTCCGCGCGGTGCCAGCTCTGCACGCGCACGACGCCGTCCGCGTCGCCGGTCAGCTCCTGCTCGTCGGCGGCGAACAGCGTCAGCCCGTCCGCGGACAGGGTCAGCCCCTCCAGCGAGAGGTTGCCCCGGGCGCGCCCGGCGGGGGCGAGCTGCAGGTCGGCCGGGACCTCCAGCTGCCCCAGCAGCGTGCCGCCGCGGTCGTAGTGCAGGACGGCGGGGCCGACCTCGGAGGAGATCCACAGGGTGCCGTCGCGGTCGACGACCAGGCCCTCGCTGTCCAGCTCGGCGCCGTCGGCGTCGCGCAGCGCGACGACCCCGGTCGGGGTGCGGGTGGCGCCGTCGAGGGTGAACAGCGCCGAGCGGTCCGACAGCGCCAGCAGCTCCCCCTCGGCGGTCGGGGCCAGCGCGGACAGCCCGGCCACCGGCGAGCCGCCGAAGACCGTCTCGTCGAGGTGGTCGGAGGAGCCGCTGAGCGCCACGGCGGCCGAGCAGCGGCCGGGGGTGGAGCCGTGGCCGTCGGCGGCCTGCGCCGGCAGGGCGGTGCCCGCGGTGGCGCTCAGGACGGCGGCCAGGGCGAGGGAGGCGGTGGTGGAACGGCGGGGGGTGATCACGGGCGGTGACGCTAGGGGCGCCCGGGGACCGGGGGGCGAACCGCGGGCGACGGCCCGGCGAAGCTCGGCTCGCGCCGCGGGTCGGCGTGCCCCACGGTGGGGGACGTGCCGGAGGGGGACAGCGTCTACCGCGTGGCGCGCCGGCTCGACGCGCGGTTGCGCGGCGCCCGCGTCGAGCGCAGCGACCTGCGGGTGCCGCGGTACGCCACCGCCGACCTCGCCGGTGCGGTGGTGCTGGGCACCGCCAGCCGCGGCAAGCACCTGCTGACCCGCTTCGCCGTCGGCGACAGCGCGCTGCCCGAGCCCACGACGCTGCACACCCACCTGCGCATGGACGGCGAGTGGACGGTGCTGGCTCCGGGCAGGCAGCTGCCGCGCCGGCTCGAACCCGACGTGCGGGTGCGGCTGGCCACCGACGGGGGCACGGCGCTGGCGCTGCGGATGCCGGTCGTGGAGCTGCTGCCCACCGCGCAGGAGCACACCGTCGTGGGGCACCTGGGCCCGGACCTGCTCTCCGAGGAGCTCCCGGTGGACGCCGTCGTCGCCGAGGCGGTCCGCCGCCTGGGCCGGCAGCCCGAGCGCCCGCTGAAGGCCGCGCTGCTGGACCAGCGCAACCTCGCCGGCATCGGCAACCTGTGGGCCGACGAGCTGTGCTTCCTGCGCGGGTGCTCGCCGTGGACGCCGGTGGGCGAGGTCGACCTGGAGCGCACCGTGCGCCTGGCGGTGAAGGCGCTGCGCTTCTCCGTCAGCCCGCACGGCGCGCCGCAGGTCACCACCGGCGACGTGCGGCCCGGCCGGCAGCACTGGGTGTCCGGGCGGGCCGGGGAACCCTGCCGCCGCTGCGGCACCCGGATCGAGGTGCTGCCGGAGGTGCCGGGGGACCCCGAGCGCAGGCGCACCTGGTGGTGCCCCTCCTGCCAGCCGGGGCTCCAGCCGCCGGCCGCCGCCTGACCCGGGCCCCGCGCCGGCGGGTGAACGGCGGGTTTCCCCGCTGGAGCACCGGCCAGGCGGGGGTGAACACTCGGTGACCGTTGCCCGGGAGGGCGCTCGCGGCCGCGGCACGACCCGGTGGCCGACCTACTGTTCCAGGTGTCCAGTTCGTGCGTGACCTGGCGGTGGGCCGCTGCGACGGTGCGCCCCGGGTCAGCGGTGGCCGCCGGCGGAGCAGTGCCCGGCGGCCGCGACCCCTCCCGGAGGACTGACCGGTGCCGGACCGCCCGCTCGTCATCGCCCACCGCGGCTACTCCGCCGCCGCCCCGGAGAACACCCTCGCCGCCTTCGAGGCCGCGCTGCGCGCCGGCGCGGACCTGCTCGAGCTCGACGTCCGCCTCGACGCGGACGGCGAGGCGGTCGTCCTGCACGACGCCAGCCTGGAGCGCACCACCGACGCCCCCGGCACGGTCGAGGGCCTGGGCGGCGAGCTGCTGCGCACCGTCGACGCGGGGTCGTGGTTCGCGCCCGCCTTCAGCGGGCAGCGGGTGCCGACGCTGGCCGAGGTGGCGCAGACGGCCGGCCGCTTCCCGGGCGCCGGCCTGCTCGTGGAGTTCAAGGGCGTCTGGTCGCCGGCCGCCGCGGCGGACGCGGTGGCCGCGCTGCGCGCGGCGGGCGTCGCCGGGCGCAGCGTCGTGCAGAGCTTCGAGGAGGAGACGGTGGCGGCGCTGCGCGACGTCGCCCCGGACGTGCGCCGCGCGCTGCTCGTGCTGCACCCGGACCCGGCCACCTCGCTGGCCGACGTCCTGCAGGACCCGCTGACGGGCATGTCCTCGGTGCCGGGGGTGGCGGCCGAGCAGGCCCGCCGGGCCGTCGCCGACCTCGGCGTCGTGGCGGTCAACCCCCACGTGGCGTGCCTGGTGGCCAGCCCCCACGTGGTCGCCGAGTACCACGCGGCGGGGGTGCGCACGTGGCCCTACACGGTGGACGAGCCGCACCTGTGGGACGACCTGCTGCGCCACGGGGTCGACGGGCTCATCACCAACGACCCCGGCCGGCTGCGCGGGTTCCTCGACGCCCGGGCGGTCCGGGCGGCGCAGGACGCCCCGCCCGAGGACCGCGCCGAGCTCACCCGCGCGGCCACCCTCCAGGGCCGCGCCACCCCGCGCCTGGTGCCCACCCCGCGCCGGCTCGGCCTGGCCTCGGCCTGAGCGGGCGGCCCGGCGGGGTCAGCTCGCGCTGAGCGGGGTGGGCTCGCCGAACTCCAGCCGCCCGTCCTCGCCGAGCCGGGCGCGGACCACCTGGCGGTAGCCCTCGGCCACGAGCGCGTCGAACAGCGGCTGCATCCGCTTGGCGGCCTTGACCAGCGCGACCCGGTGCCCGGCGGCGACCAGTTCCTGCTGCTTGCGCAGCAGCTCCCCCGCCGGGGCGCCGGCCGGGTGGACGAGGGCGACCGCCCCCGCGCCGGGGTCGGGCACGACGACCTCGTCGATGATCCGCTCGAACCCGATGGAGAACCCGCACGCCGGCAGCTCGCGCCCGCTGAAGCGTCCGACCATGGTGTCGTAGCGGCCGCCGCCGGCGATCGAGGAGGAGCTGCCCGGCATCGACATCTCGAAGATCGGGCCGGTGTAGTAGCCCATGCCGCGCACCAGGGTCACGTCGAAGCGCACGTCGAGGTCGGGGGCGGAGACCGCGAGGGCGTCGGCGATCCCGCGCAGCCGGGCCACGACCTCGGCGGGCACCGCCTCCGGCAGCGCCGCCTCCAGCACGCCGGGGGTGCGCACGTCGGTCAGCGGCAGCAGCGCGGTCAGCCGCTCCTCCAGCGCGGTCACCGCGTCCTCGGCGAACTCCTTGGCGCGCAGCTCGGCCAGCACGCCGTCCAGGCCCACCTTGTCGGCCTTGTCGACGGTGATGAGGACGCTGCCGTGGTCGGCCTCGGCGAACCCGCAGCCGGTGAGCAGGCCCGTCAGCACGCCGCGGTCGTTGATCCGCAGCGTCGTGCCGCTCAGCCCGAGGCGGGTCAGCGCGGTGTGGGTGGCGGTGACCAGCTCCACCTCGGCCAGCGTGCCGGGTTCGCCGACGATGTCGATGTCGCACTGCACGAACTGGCGGTAGCGGCCCTTCTGCGGGCGCTCGGCGCGCCAGACCGGCCCGATCTGCAGCGCCTTGAACGGCATCCGCAGCGCCGCGGAGTTCGAGGCGACGTAGCGGCTCAGCGGGACCGTGAGGTCGAAGCGCAGCCCGAGGTCGGCGGCGTCCGCGGGGGTCAGCGGCTGCGCCGGGTCCAGGCCGCGGCGCAGCACCTTGAAGAGCATCTTCTCGTTCTCGCCGCCCTGGCCGGACTCCAGCCGGGACAGCTCCTCCAGCGCGGGCGTCTCGACCTCGTCGAAGCCGAAGGAGCGGTAGACCTCGCGGATGACGTGCAGGGCGTGCTCCCGGCGGGCCTTCTCGACGGGCAGGATGTCACGCATGCCCCGTGCGGGGACCACCTTCGACGCCATGGGCCCATCGTAGGGGCCCCCGCACGGCCGGCTCAGCGGGCGACGAGCGCCTCCAGCGTCGCGCGCGCGCCCCGCTCGTGCAGCGAGGCGAGCGTGGCGGTGTACTCGGCCACGAAGCGCTCGTCGTCGACGAGGTCGCCGAAGAGGGTGCGGTCGGCGATGAACGCGGTCGGCTCCGTGCGGTTGCGCTGCGCGGCGGCGACGACGCGCTCGGCGAGGCGGTCGGCGACGGAGATCGGCTCGCCCTGCTCGTCGACGCCCTCGGCGTAGCGCGCCCAGCTGGCGACGACGGCGGCCCCGCGGAAGAACTCCCCGCCGCTCGCCAGCTGGTGGCGCACCACCGGCAGCAGCCACTTGGGGATGCGGTCGGAGCTCTCGTTGCACAGCCGGGCCACGGTGTCGCGCACCTCGCCGTTGGAGAAGCGCACGATGAGCTCGTCGCAGTAGGCCTCCAGGTCCATCCCCGGCACGGGCGGGACGCTGGGGACGCCCTCGCGGGCCATGTAGCCGCGCAGGAACCGCTCGAACAGCGGGTCCTGGACGACCTCGTGGACCAGCCGGTACCCGGCCAGGTACCCGAAGTAGCACAGCGCCTGGTGGCTGGCGTTGAGCAGCCGCAGCTTCATGAGCTCGTACGGTTCGACGTCGTCGACGAGCTGCACGCCGACGTCCTCCAGCGGCGGCCGGCCCAGCGGGAAGTCGTCCTGCACGACCCACTGGGTGAACGGCTCGCAGACCACCGGCCAGGCGTCCTCGACCCCGAAGCGCTCGCGCACCTCGGCCCGGTCCTCGTCGGTGGTGCCCGGGGTGATGCGGTCCACCATGGTGTTCGGGAAGGCCACGTGCGTGTCGACCCAGGCGCCGAGCTCGGCGTCCTTGGCGGTGGCGAAGGCGACGAAGGCGTGCCGGGCGAGGTCGCCGTTGCCGGGGAGGTTGTCGCAGGACATGAGGGTGAACGGGGTCACGCCCCGCTCCCGGCGCCGGCGCAGCGCCTCGACGACCAGGCCGAAGGCGGTCCGCGGCACGGCGCCCTCGGCGAGGTCGGCGGCGACGCCGTGCTCGTCGAGGAGGAACTCGTGCGTCACCGCGTCGATGTTGTAGCCGCCCTCGGTGATGGTGAGGGAGACGATGCGGATGCGCGGGTCGGCCATCGCCTCGACCGCGGCGTCGGGGTCCTCCGGGGCGAGCAGGAAGTCCAGGATCGAGCCGACGACGCGGGGTTCGCGGGTGCCGTCGGGGTGCTTGAGGACGAGCGTGTAGAGGCCGTCCTGGGCGTCCATGACCTCCTTCATGCGCGCGTCGTGCGGCAGGACGCCGATCCCGCGGATGCCCCAGTCCAGCGCCTTCCCGTCCTCCATGAGGCGGTCCAGGTACATCGCCTGGTGCGCGCGGTGGAACCCGCCGACGCCGAGGTGCACGATGCCCGGCGTCACCTGCGAGCGGTCGTAGGTGGGGACCGGCACCCGCTCGCCGACGGCGGCCAGGGTGGCGGAGCGGAGCGGGACGGTGGTCGTCGTGGAGGTCACGGGCGGGGCTCCCGGGGTTTCGAGGCCGTGGGTGGGGTGGGGCAGTCCTGCGGGTCGGCCGGCGGTCACTTCACCGCACCCATCGACAGGCCCTGCACCAGCTTGTCCTGGGCGGCGAAGCCGGCGACGAGGACGGGCAGCGAGACGACGGTGGCCGCCGCGCACAGCTGGGCCAGGAACAGCCCCTGGCTGGTGACGAAGCCGGTGAGGAAGACGGGAGCCGTCCCCGCGACGGTCGCGGTGAGGGTGCGGGCCAGCAGCAGCTCGTTCCAGCTGAAGATGAAGCAGATGAGCGCGGTCGCGGCGATGCCGGGCATGGCGACCGGCGCGACGATCGTCCGCAGCGTGCGCAGCAGTCCCGCACCGTCGATCGAGGCGGCCTCGAGCATGTCCACGGGGACCTCGGACAGGAACGACTGCATCATCCACACCGCGATCGGCAGGTTCATCGAGGTGTACAGCAGGATGAGGAGCCAGATGTTGTCGACGAGGCCGGTGTTGATGGCGAACAGGTACAGCGGCAGCAGCGCGGCCACGACGGGCAGGAACTTCGTCGACAGGAAGAAGAACATGACGTCGGACCACTTGCGCACCGGCCGGATGGACAGCGCGTAGGCGGCGGGGATGGCCAGGCACAGCACGACCGCGGTGGAGACGAGCGAGGCCCACAGCGAGTTCAGCAGCGGCACGCCCGGGTTCGCGTCGAGGAACGAGCGGTAGCCGTCGAGGGTCAGCCCGGCCGCCAGCGCGGGCGGGTTGGTGGCGGCGTCGGTCTCCGAGTGCAGGGACGTCAGGACCATCCACAGCACGGGGGCCACGAACAGCAGGCCGACGATCCAGGCGAGCAGCCCCCACAGCGGGCTGGAGCGCTTCATCTCCCGGCGCCGGCGTTCGCGGCGCGACGTCGGGACGTTGGTGCCCGGCACGGTGGCGGTGGCGGTGCTCATCGGCCGACCTCCTGCTTGAACATGGACGAGACGGTGCGCAGGGCGAAGGTCGCCACGACGATCGTGCCGATGACGACGACGACGCCCATGGCCGAGGCCAGCCCGTAGTCCTGGGCGGAGAAGAACGCCTGGTAGATCGTGTACGGCAGGTTCGCGGTGCCCTGGGCGCCGGAGGTGATGGTGAACACGGCGTCGAAGTTCTGGACGATGTAGATCGCGCCCAGCAGGCCGCCGAGCTCCAGGTACTGGCGCAGGTGCGGCAGCGTCAGGTACCGGAAGATCCCGAACGCGCTGGCCCCGTCCATGCGGGCGGCCTCCTCGGCGTCGGCCGGCTTGGACTGCAGGCCGGCCAGCAGGATCAGCATCATGAACGGCGTCCACTGCCAGATGAGGGACGCCATGATCGAGACGAGCGGCATCTGGCTCAGCCAGTCCGGTTGCGGCGGGCTGTCGCTGCCGAACAGGCTCCAGATCCAGGTCAGCGCGCCGTTGAACAGGCCGTAGTTCGGGTTCAGCAGGGCGTGCTTCCACAGCAGCGCGGCGGCGATCGGGACCACGAGGAACGGCGCGATCATCATGGTGCGGACCAGGCCGCGGCCCATGAACTTCCGGTCCAGCAGCAGCGCGATGAGCATGCCCAGGACGAGGCTGACCCCGACGACGACGACGGTGAGCAGGATCGTCACCCAGACCGAGGCCCGCAGCGAGGGGTCGCTGAACACCCGCGCGTAGTTCCCGAAGCCGGCGAAACCGCGGTCCTCGGGGTGGAAGGCGTTCCAGTCCATGAAGGAGATGACGATCGTCGCCACGAACGGCAGCTGCGTCACGACGATCGTGAAGATCAGGGCGGGCAGGAGCGGTGCCCGGCGCGCCCAGTCGGCGGCCCGGCGGGCGCCGCCCGAGGCGTTGGGGACGTTGGGACCCACCGCGGGCGTGTGACCCCGCGTGGTGGCTGTGCTGCTCATGTCAGACCTCCGGCGGGTCAGCTCTGGTAGCGCTCGGTGACCTGGGTGGTCGCCAGGTCCTGGCCGGTGTCGAGGGCCTCCTCGACGGTGGTGCTGCCGGCGATGGCCGCGCTGACCCCCTGGGAGGTCAGCGTGCCGAGGTTGGCGAACTCCGGGATGGCGACGAACTGGATGCCGGGCGCGGGTCGCGGCTGGACGCCCGGGTCGTCGGGCCGGGCGGCGAGGATGGACTGCTGCGTCGGTTCCCAGAACGGTCCGGCGCTGCTGCGGTACTCGCTGTTCTCGTAGGTCGACGTGCGCTTGCCGGAGGGGACGCTGGCCCAGCCGACCTCGTTGCCGACCAGCTCCTCGTACTCCTTGCCCGAGGCCCAGGAGATGAACCGCCACGCGGCCTCCCGCTTGGCCGAGGCGGTCTGGATGGCCCAGCTCCAGGCGAACAGCCAGCCGGAGGACTCGGTCTCCTTCACCGGGGCCGGCGCGTAGCCCATCCTCCCCGCGACGGGGGAGTCCTCGGCGTCGAGCGAACCCGCGGCCGACGTCGCGTCGTACCACATGGCGGCCTGGCCCTGGGTGAGCGCGTTGAGGCACTCGGCGAAGCCGGCCTGCGCGCTGCCCAGCGGGGCGTGCGCGCGCACGAGGTCGACGTAGAAGTTCGTGGCCTCCACGAACTCGGGGGCGTTGACCCTCGACGTCCAGTCCTCCTCGAACCAGGTGCCGCCGAAGGTGTTGACGACCGTGGTGAGCGGGGCGAAGACCTGCCCCCAGCCGGGCTGGCCGCGCAGCGCGATGCCCCGCATCCCCGGTGCGCCGGGCACCTTGCGGTCGATGCGGGCGGCGATGTCGGCGACCTCCTCCCAGGTGGGCTGGGCGCTCAGCTCGATGCCCAGCTGCTCGAAGACGTCCGCGCGGTACATGAGGAAGGACGACTCGCCGTAGAACGGCTCGGCGTAGATCCGGCCGTCGTCGCCGGTCAGGGCCGTCGACATCGACGGCAGGATGTCGGCCTGGTCGAAGTCGGGGTCGGCGTCGAAGAACTCGTCCAGCGGCAGGATCCAGCCGAGCTGGGAGTAGAACGGCGTCTCGTAGTTGGAGATGGACGCCACGTCGTAGGTGCCGGCCTGGCTGGAGAACTCCTGGGCGATCTTGTCGCGCACGTCGTTCTCGGGCAGGACGGTGTAGTTCACCCGGATCCCCGTGGGCCGGGTGAAGTGCTCCTCGGTCAGGGCCTGCAGGTCGATCATCTGCGGGTTGTTGACCATGAGGACGTCGATGCTGTCCGAACCCCCGCCGGGAGAGGTCCCCGCTCCCGCGCACCCGCCCAGCAGGGCGGTCCCGCCGAGACCGGCCGCGCCGGCCAGGACCGAGCGCCGGCTCGGGCCGCGGGGGGTCCACAGCTCCTGCGGCGGGTGGGGGGAGCCGCTGCGGCGCCCGTCGAGCCTGGTCAAGGTGACCTCCCGAGTCGTCGTCGACTGCGCGCTCATCTGAGCGGCGTGCTCTCAGCTGTGCAATACTCACGGCTGGCGGAGGGCTTGTCAATCGGGCCGCCCCGTCCACGGGACGAGCCGAGGAGGGCTGTGATGGCGAGGACGCCGTTGCGCGGCGGGACGGCCGCCTCCACGAGCGCCCTGGCGCTCGCCGCCGACGCCGCCCGCCGCTTCTACGTCGAGGGCCTGACCAAGGTCGAGATCGCCCGGCAGCTGGGGGTCAGCCGCTTCAAGGTCGCGCGACTGCTCGCCGACGCCCAGGACGCCGGGCTGGTCCAGATCCGCGTCGCCGTGCCCAGCTCGCTGGACGGCGACCTCGCCGAGGCCCTGCGCGCCCGCTTCGGCGTGCGCGCCGCCTACGTCGTCAAGCCCGAGGTGGACACCGTCCCCGGTCAGCGCCGCGCGGTCGCCCGCTTCACCGCCGGCCTGCTGGAGGAGAGCGTCGTGGGGGGGGGGGGGGGGGGGGGGGGGGGGGGGGGGGGGGGGGGGGGGGGGGGGGGGGGGGGGGGGGGGGGGGGGGGGGGGGGGGGGGGGGGGGGGGGGGGGGGGGGGGGGGGGGGGGGG